>JAGPIS010000056.1 GCA_018054835.1 Breznakibacter sp.
ATGTGCTGCAAAAGGCAGCCCAAGGCGTTTATGCAGAAGGGAAAATCGACATTATCCCGCTGGATCTTAAAAAGAGATATTTTTTGCGCAGCAAGGATCGTGTAAGTCCCACCGTAAGGGTTCACCCCATGCTTCAGCAAAACTTGGCGCTGCGGTATCTGAACCTAATGGATGCCACATACGACATCAATGAGCGGTACGACATTATTTTTTGTCGCAATGTGTTGATATACTTCGATCGGCAAACCCAGGAACAGGTCATCAACAAACTGTGCCGCAATTTGAAAGAGGGAGGTTATTTTTTTATCGGACATTCCGAATCCCTCTCCAGCATGTCGGTGCCTTTGCAGCATATCAAACCAACGATATTCAGAAAGATATAACATAGTAACAAAAAAAGGGAAAATATATAGTTATGGGTAATTTAACGGACAAGCAGTTATTAAAAGAGCTTAGAGAAAAACTGGAGGAGAGGAAAAAGTTTGAGGATGAATTCAACGAACTCAACCGGGAGTACTTGTCGGTAACCAAAAAATTGAAGGATTCCGAGGCACTGAAAAGTCACTTTATCTCCAACATCTCAAACGAAATCGTCAACCCTTTCACCTCCATCCTAGGGTTGTCGAAAGCGATTCTTTCGGTTGAAAAGCACGACTGGAAAAAGGTTGTATCCATGGTGGCCCTTATTCACAGCGAAGCCTTTAACCTTGATTTCCAGCTCCGAAATATTTTTGTGGCAGCTAAGATTGAAGCCGGCGAAATTACCCCCAACATTTCAAAGGTCAATGTCAGCAGTCTGGTCAATTCCGTGATTGATGCTTTCAATATCGTAGCGCGCAAAATGGGCATTGAAATCGAAACCCAATACAATATAGCCCACGGGTTTGGTAAAAACTTCTATTTCAAAACCGACTCGGAAAAATTGAAGCTCGTTTTAAGCAACCTGCTTAACAATGCCTTGAAATACAGCTATAAAGACAGTAAAGTAATTGTAAAGGTATGGGTGGATGATGAAGAGCTCTTTATTTCGGTTCAGGATTTCGGTACCGGTATCTCCGAGAAAAACCAAAAGGTCATTTTCGAACGTTTCAAACGTCTGGATACTGGGATTAATTCCATTAACCGAGGTCATGGCTTGGGCTTGTCCATCACCAAAGCTCTTTTGGATGTGATAGACGGAAATATCGAGATACAGAGCCAGAAAGGTGAAGGTTCCACGTTTATGATCTCTCTTCCCGAATCAAAAAATATAGTTGATGGGTTTAGTGGCGATGGAAATGATATATTCTTTGAAGACGGTGATGAGATTTTTTAAGCAGTAGATGAATGGAATATTTACAACATTTTTTATATCCTTCGTCTCTCTTTGCTAGTAAGGAGCCCTATATGGTAAAGACCATCTTGGGCTCATGTGTGGCTATCTGTTTGTGGGATAAGCGCCTGAAGATCGGTGGGATTAACCATTACATGCTTCCCAGTTGGAACGGTAATGATTTGGCCTCACCAAAATATGGCAATATCGCGCTTGACAAACTGATAGAACGTTTGCAAGCCATGGGATCGCGTGTGGAAGACTTGCAGGCGAAGATCTTCGGTGGCGGTGAACTGCTCGATTCCGGAAAAGGCAACTCCATCGTGATTGGAGAACGCAATATTCGTGTGGCGCGGTTGATGCTCGAGGAGCGGAAAATACCCATTGTGGCTTCCAGCATTGGCGGAAAGAGAGGGCGGAAAATATTGTTTTTCACAGATAGCGGCGAAGTCCGTCATAAGTTTCTGGAAAAACGCGAGTATTAACAATCATTCAATTGATTTATAGTATAATGGTGCATATTATTTAATGGGATGGAAAAAAAGATCAGGGTATTAATTGTTGACGATTCTGCTGTTGTGCGCCAATCTCTTGCCACTATTTTAGAGAAAGATCCTGAAATAGAGGTGATGGGGACGGCTGCCGATCCGATTATTGCGGTAAAAAAAATCCAAAAGGAGGTTCCCGATGTCATCACGCTCGACATTGAGATGCCCCGCATGGATGGATTGACTTTTTTGCGTAAAATCATGTCGCAGCATCCAATTCCTGTAGTGGTAATCTCATCGTTAACTACCGAGGGTACCGAAGTAGCCATGAAGGCACTTGAATATGGAGCTTGCGAGATTATCGGGAAGCCTGCCATGAATGCTGGACAGTTTATTCTGGAGTCGCAAATACTACTTTGCGATGCTGTAAAGGCTGCGGCACAATCGAAATTGAGCCGTAAAAAAACGGCTGCCAAAATCGCCCCGGTTCAAGAAACCCCGGTGGCAAGACCCAAATCCTCCCCCATTGAAGTAACACCCAAGTTGTCGGCTGACGTGATGCTGGAAAAAGGCACTGCTTTGAGTCGCATGGTGCATACCGAAAAAGTGATTGTGCTGGGTGCCTCCACCGGTGGGACTGAGGCTATCCGTCACTTGTTGAGAGAGATGCCTCCCAAGATGCCTGGCATTGCCATTGTGCAGCATATGCCCGAAGGATTCACCCTCTCGTTTGCCAATAGCCTCGACAAAATTTCCAATCTGGAAGTCAAAGAGGCCGAAAATGGTGATAAGCTTTACCAAGGCCGCGTCCTGATTGCCCCCGGCAACAAGCACCTTCTGTTGAAAAGTGTGGGCAAGGAGTATTTTGTTGAAGTCAAGGACGGCCCATTGGTCAACCGGCATCGCCCATCGGTTGATGTACTTTTCCGTTCAGCCGCCCGTTATGCGGGTCATAATGCCATTGGTATCCTGTTGACGGGGATGGGTAATGATGGCGCCAACGGGCTGAAAGAGTTGCACGAAGCTGGAGCCCATACCATTGCCCAGGATGAAGCTTCGTCGGTGGTGTTTGGTATGCCCAAGGAGGCAATTAAACTGGGAGCTGCCGATAAGATATTGGCGCTGAGTGATATCACCAACCATCTTTTGCATCAATTACATAGCAAGCATTAAACAGCACAATCCTTCGTGTTGTGCTGACCCATTAATACAAAATATATGCAGATGAAAAAAATTAAGACCAAGCGAATTATCAAGCTTTATACCCTTAGAGGTCTGATTCTTGGTTTGATCGTTTCTCTTTTGACGCTTCTTTTGGGCATGAATTCCGATGTTTTTCACAACAGCGACCGCACCCTAGGAAGCCTTTTTTATATTTTTCCCGGATTGTGGCTGATATTTGCATTTCCCATCATTACTGCGTTGGGTGGCTATTGGCTGGCAAAAAATTTGTCGCTGATCATCAGAAAACAAAACCGTTCTCTTCAGGACGAGGGTAGCCGTTCGCAGCACATCCTCACTTTTGTCGATTCACTGGGCGAAGGGCGTTTCAACGACGAGTTGGTGATCAAAAACCAAAACGACCATTTGGGATTGTCGTTAAAACGTTTGCGCGATTATATGATCCGCAACAAACAGGAAGAAGAACAGCGGCGCATTGAGGAAGAGCAACGCACTTGGGTCACCAACGGTTTGGCCCAGTTTGCCGAAATCCTCCGTCGTAACAACGACAATATGGAAGAACTCTCTTTCAATATCATCCAGTACCTGGTCAACTACATGAAAATTAACCAGGGCGGGTTCTTCCTGCTGAACAGCAACAACAAAGGGGACAAGTATTTCGAACTTTCAGCATTTATAGCGTACGACCGTAAAAAATTTGCCGATAAGATTATCCCCTATGGTGAGGGATTGATTGGCCGTTGCGGTTTGGAGCGCGAAACCATCTATATGACCGACATCCCCGACAACTATATGAATGTCACTTCGGGGTTGGGCGAGTCGAATCCCCGTTCTTTGCTTATTGTGCCTCTAAAGGCCAACGATGAAATTTTCGGGGTTATCGAAATGGCTTCTTTCCAACCTTTTCATGAATATGAGATTGGCTTCGTGGAAAAAATTGCCGAAAGTATTGCCCTCACCATCTCCACCGTACGTACCAACATCCAAACGGCCAAGCTGCTTCGGGAAACACAGATCCAAGCTGAAAAAATGTCTCAACAAGAAGAGGAGTTGCGCCAGAACCTCGAGGAGATGCAGGCCACCCAGGAAGAGAGCGAACGCCGCGAAGTGGAGCGCAAGGGTATATTAGATGCCATCGACCACGCTGCCATCAGTTGCGAGTTCGAAACCGATGGCACGCTCATCAGCGTCAACCATAATTTCCTGAAGACCTTCAAATACAAGCCTGAAGAGATTGATGGGCAAAACTTGAAAATATTCTTCTTCAAGGATGATGTGGATGAACTCGAAAGCATCCTCTTGACTCTCCAGAGTGGCTCAAACTATCGCGGCCGTTGCCGCAGGCGTACTAAAACGGGGGAGGAGATCTTCCTTTTGTCAACCTACAGTCCTGTGATCGACAATGAAGGTGATATTCTGAAAATCATCAGTCTCGAAACCGATGTCACCGATCAAGTGCGGCTCGAGGAGGAGATGAAGCGGAGCAAGGAGGAGCTCGGCGTGTTGCTTGAAGAAGCGCGCAACGAGATGAAAGAACAGTTTAAAGAGATAGAAGCCGTTAAAATACGCAACGAAAAAACCCTCGAAGGGGCTTTGGATGCCATTATCACCACCAATAAGGATGGTGTGATTGAGTTTTTCAATGCCGCTGCCGAAAAGTTGTGGGGATACCGCCGCAACGAAGTATTGGGCAACCAGGTTAATATGTTGTTCTCCGCCGAAACGATAAAGAGTAATGATTTTGTGAAAGCTTTTGCCACACCTGATATGAAAAAAGTAGTTGGTGAAAGGCGCGAAGTGGCTATAAAGGATAAGTTTGGCGAAGAGGTGGCGGTGTTGTTCCTGCTTTCCGAAGCCCAAGTTGGGGAGGATCACTCCTTTACCGCATTTATACAAAATGTGGAAGTTGAGTTGTTTTAACGTGTTGGTGAGGATTGGGGATGATGAGTTTTAAAGATTATCTGGTTGAATTAAAGCGGCATACGCCATATGATTTTAGTGAGTACTCCGATAGTTCCATATATCGGCGTATCCATAAAATACAGCACGATCATAAGCTTACCCTTGACCAACTTTCGGAATTGACCAGAACTAATCCTGGTTTTGTTGAAAAGCTGGTGGAGGAGATTACAGTCAATACCACTGAGTTGTTCCGGGATCCGGAGGTGTGGGATAATCTTTATAAAAATGTCTATCCAGCCTTGCGCAAAAACAAAGTCATCAATGTTTGGCACGCCGGATGTTCCAGCGGGCAGGAGGTTTATTCGAGCCTCATTCTTCTCAGCGAACTTGGGCTGCTCGACCGTTGCCGGGTGATGGCCACCGACATCAATCAAAAGGTGTTGAATAATGCCCGCCAGGGAACGTATTCGTTGAGCTTCAATCGCAGCTACATCGATAATTTCAACCAAGTACTCAATAAAGAGTCACAATCTGTCGATTTCTCAAAATATTTTGATGTTGACGAGCCGGCCGACACGATGCGGGTTAAGGATTTTCTGTTGAAGAAACCTCAATTCATCCGTCACAATCTGGTGAGCGATGAGCCGGCTTTTGCCTACAAGGTAGATCTGCTCTTTTGCCGCAATGTGTTGATCTATTTCAATAGCAGTCTGCAAACCAAAGTTGTGCAGTTGTTTTACGATCAACTTCACAACGGCGGACATCTGGTGCTGGGGCAGCACGAAGCACTGCCCGGTTATTTCAAGGCCAAGTTTGGCAAAAACGGAATCGCCTATTCAAAAAGCAATTCGTTTCATTTTTATTCGGGTGGATTATGTTTGTAAGCTTATCTGATGCAAGGGAACTGGCTCTACTGATGCGTGAAAAGCTTTCGGTAGATTTTGTGAATTATAGCATGCCTTTTTTCCGCCGTCGGCTGGCTTATGCTTGCGAGCGTCTTAGTATCCGCAAAACTCAGCAACTGGTGGAGCTGTTGGATCAGAATGATTTTTGCCGGCAGTTTGTATTCCATATGACGGTGCCTGTCTCCGAAATGTTTCGCGACCCCGGGTTTTGGCGTGCTTTGAGGCATATTTTGCTTCACCGCGACATGCACTGCGGGATGAAGGTTTGGTTTCCCGACTCCTCCAGTGGCGAGGAGCTTTACAGCTTCCTTATTATGGTGAACCAAATGGGGTTGACCGGTCAGGTGGATGTTTTGGTGCAACACCCAAGCTCCATTATCATTGATGAGATGCGCAAAGGATTTCTGCCCTCCAAAAGTATTAAGACCAACCTGTCGAATTTTGAGCGGATTGAAACAAAGGATGATTTTGAGTCATTTTTCAATGTGGTGGATAAAAACTATTATCTTCGGTCGGAACTCTTGAGCAACGTGGTGTTTTCGAACCACTATTTTGTGGATTCCAAGGTGGACGATTGTTTCGACCTCATTTTTTTCCGTAATTCCGGTCTGGTCCTAAACAAGAGCCATCAGGATTTTTGTTGCGACCTGCTCATCGATCGGTTGAAGGCCCGGGGTCTTTTTGCCATTGGCATTCAGGAGAATATCTCCGATTCAGCCATGGAAAGGCTCAACTGTGTCAATGGGGAAGAGAAAATATTTGAAAAACAAATGATTTAAATAGTTGCTTGGATGCGTGGTGTTTATAAGGCAATCGTGATTGGAGGCTCCGCTGGAAGCTTCACCGTGGTTTCAAAGATTCTTTCGCGGCTCAATCCGGATATCAATATTCCCATTATCATATGTTTGCACCGGCTCAAGCATGTGCGGTCGGGTTTGTTGGAGAGTTTGAATTTCAAGTCGAAGATCGAAGTTGTGGAACCCTGCGACAAGAGCAAGATAGAAGCGGGCAAAGCCTACCTGGCGCCATCCAACTACCATCTTTTTGTTGAATTTGACAACACCTTCTCCTTGTCGGTTGAGGATGTCAATAACCATAGTCGCCCTTCCATCGACTACACACTCAGTTCGGCTGCTTCGGCCTATCGCGAAAAGATGATCGGGATCATCCTAACCGGGGCCAATAAGGATGGTGCTAAAGGGCTGAAGGATATCGCCGACCGCAAAGGGTTCACCATTGTTCAGGATCCTGCCACTTGCGATATCGACACCATGCCCAAGTCGGCTCTTAAAATCATGGAGCCCGATAAAATCCTTTCACCCGATCAAATCATTGCTTTTTTGAATGGGCTTGCAGGTTGATTATCTAATTTAAATGAATGACCATGTTATATACTACCCGGTTTCGTTATATTATATTTGGATTGATACTGGTTGTCTCGCTATTTTTCATTGTTTGGCAAACCGGATTTAGCCAGCTTGACAAGAGCCTTTTTTGTAGTGTCAACTACTTGATTTTTGCCTCGTTATTTGTTTTGATTTTGCTGTTTATGCGTTCCATGCTCATCCAGCGCCACGCCATACTACAGGAAAAGGAACAATTATTGGAGCAGAACCATCAATATTCCAATGAGATAGATATGCTTCGCAAGGAGTTGGCCTTTCTGCAGGAACCCTTGCAGCAGGAGGAGGGGCACCGTGGCGCAGCCAAAAGGCTTCTGGCGGCGATAACTGAATTCAGCAAAAATAACGATTCCTCCAAAGGTTCCTGCCAGTTTATCCTTCGTGCCCTGTCGTCGCAGTTCGACCTTTGCTGTGGGCTGATTTATTTAAAACAGAAACATTCCGAGGAGTTTTGCGTAGAAGGAAGGTATGCCATAGCCGATGATGTGGATGTGGCCAACATTCGTTATGGGGAGGGCTTGTCGGGTCAGGTTTTAAAGGATGGTGAGCCTGCCTGTTTTTCGGGTGTGCCCTACCTGAAAGCTTTTTCCGGATTGGGAAACAGCCAGAAATTGCACCTCTATATCCTTCCGCTGGTGACCAACAATTCGGTGGTGGGTGTGGTGGAGCTTGGCTCGTTTGAGGAATTGCCCATTATCCCCATTTGGAACGGCCTTAAGGATGAATTGTCTCCAATGCTTTTATAAAAAGTTTTTGTGTTATGTCAATATTGAAAAACAAACGATATAAGCTTATTTCACTCAAAGCCTTTAGTGAGTATCACTGGTATGTCATTCTGACGGCCGTGGTAATGGTGTTGATGATTGGGTGGAGTACTGTGGCCGCGCTTTTGGAAATCCCTTTTTCGTTCAACGCCATCGGTGCTGTGCATCGTCATCTTTTTGTATGGTTGTTCGATTTGGCCATCCTGCTGCTACCGGTGCCTTTTTTGTTGTATGTCAACTTTAAAGAGACAACGTCCAAAAAGCTTCAGTCCGGTGTCAATAACCTTCAGAGGGAGATACAGCATAGCATTGCCTTGGCGCAACACGTGGGTGAGGGTCAAAAAATCCAGCTGCGCGAAGGGGAAAATTCCATCCTTCACCGCACGTTGTTCGAGTTGGGTGAAAATTTGCAAATCACCCGGCAAAAAGAGGAGCAGCTCAATTGGGTGGCCCAAGGAAAAGATCGTGTGTCGGATATTATGCGGTTGCACAATCGCTTGGAAGATTTGGCCTATGGCACTTTACAGGCTATGATCCAATATTTTGGCGCTGCCCAGGGGGCTTTTTTCATCTTAAAGGATGCCCACTTGCAATGCGTGGCCAAGTATGCTTATGGCCGGCAACGGTTCGAATATGAGCAAATCCCCTTGGGGAAAGGCCTTATCGGCGAGGCTGCTTATGAGCGTCAACTGATCTACAGGACTGAAATACCCAATGATTATTTCACAATCCAGTCGGGACTTTTGGGTGACCAAAAGCCTCAAAGCCTTTTGATCGTTCCACTCTTGCAGGACGAGCAGGTGCAAGGGGTTATTGAAATTGGTTTTTTCGATGCTGCCTTGCCCAAATATTACCTTGCGTTAGCCGAGGAGTTGAGCGCAGTGGTGGGTCGCACCATCTATAATCTTCAAATCAATGCCACCACAGAGCGTCTCCTTCAGGAATCGCAACAGATGACCAACACCTTGCGTGCCAATGAGGATCAGTTGCGGCGTAATGCCGAGGAGATGATGCTGGCCCAGGAAGAGCTTGAGAGCAGCAATCAAAAGCTGGCTCTGCAGGTGCAGGAGGTCGAAAATGGCCAAAAGCGGCTGCAAGCATTGCTCACCAATGCTTCGGAGTTTATTTCCATTTATAATGAGCACCGGGAGCTGGTGTTCGAGAGTCCCTCGGTTCGCCGTATCCTAGGGTACAGTGCTGCTGATGGTGTGAGTGGGATGGATTTTGAGTTGTTGACGCCGCGTGGTTATAAAACCATCAACGCCTTGTTCGACTATCTCTTGGCCACGCCAGGGGGTGAGCAGACCGCCCAATATACTTACTTGAAGAAAAATGGCACTAAGATATTCCTCGAGACACAGGGCAAGAACCTGCTTCACGATGTGGCCATCCGTGGCTTGATTTTCAACACCCAGGATATTACCGAACGCAAGCGGGCCGAAAAAGAAGAGCGCATGAAAAGCCGCATGCAATCACTTTCTGAAAATTCACCCGATATGATTATTCGGATGAATCCCCTTGGAAAGCTGGTGTATGTCAATCCGGCCGCAGCTGAGTTCATGGGCATTGACGATGACTCACAGATTAAAAAACGGTTTACCGAGCTGGCCATCGATCAAAATTTCATCGACTTTATCAAATCCACCTTGCGCAGCATCAAGCACAACCAGCAACATGTGATTTCTGAAATTGAGGTGGAGGTCAATGGCGATTTGCGGATTGTGGAAGTGAAGGCAATTCCCGAGTTGGGCGAGGAGGAGGAGCTGGAATCTGTCCTTTTTGTGGTTCACGACGTTACGGAATTCAAACGTATTGAGCAGGAGGTTAAGGAGAAGA
>JAGPIS010000003.1 GCA_018054835.1 Breznakibacter sp.
GCCCAGGCCTCACAATACAAGAAGCAAGCATCCGACCTGGAAAAAGCGATTCACAATTATTTCTCTGCAACAGTCGAAGGATTTGACACCTACGCCTATTACAAAGGGAACGACATACTCCGCTCCTGGATTTGCATGCCCCTTACCGTTGGTATTTACGGGAAAGCAAAAGGAACGATCGATGCCCTTTTTTCACCACGATTGTGGACCAACGATGGATTGCTCACCCAGGCAGGGAGCGAAACATTTTGGGACCGGTCAACCCTTTATGCCCTACGTGGGGTATTCGCTGCCGGTGAAACCCAGCGAGCCATGAAATTCTTAAAACACTACTCAACCGTCAGATTGCTAGGCGAACATGTTCCCTATGCCATTGAAGCATGGCCCGAAGGCAGCCAACGCCATCTTTCAGCTGAAAGCGCTTTGTATGCACGAATCTTCACCGAAGGGGTGTTCGGCATCCGTCCCACAGGATTCAACTCCTTTGACATGACGCCACGAATGCCGCAAGAATGGAACCACATGGCACTTAAAAACATCCATGCCTTTGGTAACAAGTTCGACGTTGTAGTTAAAAGAACCGAAGCGAACCGCCTGTACATGACTATCGACAAGAACGGCAAGCCTTACTATTCGAAAACCATAAAAGAGGGCGAAACCATCCATTGTAAATTATAAGGACAAACACCACATGATGCCATTCCCGCGATTGAAACCATTTCTGGCCACCCTATTATTCCTCCTATCATTTTTGCCCTTGTATGGCTATCATTTCCGCCATCTGACGATAAATGATGGATTGTCCAACAATGCCGTTTACAGCATTTTCCAGGACTCAAAAGGATTTATGTGGTTTGGAACGATTGATGGAATTCATTGCTATGATGGCAAGCACCTCCGGGTTGTTCGTCCGGAAAACCCGGAGGTATATATTGGAAACCTCATCTATTCCATTGCTGAAGATGACCGGCAACGATTGTGGATCGGAACCGACAATGGATTGGCCCTATACAGCTTGAAAGAGGAGAAATATATCCCATTCAACCATCCAGCAGGCAAGTTAAAAACATTTGAGTCGCGCATATTGCACCTGTTTCTAGATAGCCGCAAATGCATGTGGATCGCAACCTCATCGGAAGGGTTATATTGTCTTGACATGCAAACCGAAAGGATGAAGCATTTTTCCACACCGGAATTGAACTCCAATAGTGTGAGAAACATTATGGAGGATAAAAAAGGACGCATTTGGATTACTCTGGTGGATCGGGGTGTTGTATGCTACGAGGTTGAAGCAAACAGATTCACCAACTATAGTGATCCCGGGGTCAATTCGGGATTACTCACCTTCGAAGATTCCAACACCAACATCTGGGTGGGCACATCTGGAAACGGCCTCTTCCAAATTGATCCCGAATCACACAAAATAACACAAAAAATCGCCCCACTCAGCAAACATTCCATGCTTCAGATCAGAAGCATCTTAGAACCAAAAATAGGGGAATTACTCCTGGCATCCGATGAAGGGCTTATCACATACAATATCAAAACAAACAGCTATGGGGTTATTAAAGCCAATCCAACACAATTTGGACAATTGAATGACAACTACCTGCATGCTTTATTCATCGATCAGGAAAATGGCATATGGGTGGGCAGTTATTTTGGCGGGGTCAATTACATATCACCAACATCCAACAATTTTTCATCCTTTTCGTGCTACAACTCGCCATTCAAAGGCAAAGTCATTAGTGCCTTTGCCAAAGATGAAAAAGAAAACCTTTGGATAGGGACGGATGACTCCGGATTCTTTTATTGGAACCGCACCAGCAATACCTTCAAGGAGTTCTACCCTTCACAAGGGGGGAAAAACTCCCCCACCTATCAAAACGTCCATGCCTTACTGCCCGATGGGGATAAACTCTACATCGGCATGTATATGGGAGGATTGGACATACTTGACATCAAGACCAATCAAATCAAAAACCACAACGTCAATAAATCCGAACGATCACTATATTCATCAGGCGTCTATGCCTTATACAAGGATCCCTACGGGAAAATATGGGTGGGCACCTCAGCAGGATTGAACAGCTACAACCCGAAAACCGACGACTTCGACAGGATAAGTGAGGTCTCGAAGGTCGATGTGACATCGATACAGGAGGATCAAAGAGGATTCCTTTGGGTGACCACTTTGGGAAGTGGAATATTCCGCTTAAATCGGAAAACCAACAAGTGGGAAAACTTCAAATTTGAGAAAGACAAAAAAAACAGCATCGCTGTCAACAAAGTGACCACCCTTTCATTGGACCAGCACAACAACTTGTGGTTTGGAACCGATGGCGGCGGGATATGCCGTTTCGACTATGACAAAAATGAATTTATCAACCACACCACCAGTGAGTTCCCAAGTGAAGTTATCTATAAAATAATACCCGACAATGACTACCTGTGGATTTCAAGCAGTAAAGGTCTTATAAAATTCCACCCCGAACAGAAAACCTTGCGCGTTTTCAACAAATACGATGGATTGCAAGACAATCAATTTTCGCCCAACGCGGGTGTCAAAATGAACGACGGCACGGTATATTTTGGTGGAATCAATGGATACAACGGATTCAAACCATCGGAGATCATGCAGAACAGTCAAGTCCCAACGGTTGTATTGACCAACTTCAGGCTGTTCAACAAACCGGTTGGTGTAAATGAGGGAAACTCGCCGCTGAAAACATCAATCACCTATACCGACCGTTTGGTGTTGGGTAAAAAACATGCCATCTTCAGCTTGGAATTTGCGGCGCTAAGCTATACAGGAGCCCATAAAAACAGGTACAAATACATGTTGGAAGGATTCGAGACTGAATGGACGGAAGCCTCGAATGAACCATCGGTGACCTACACCAACCTTCCTGCTGGGCAATACACATTTCGGGTAAAAGCATCAAATGGCGATGGAATCTGGAACGAGGCAGGGATTGCACTACCCATCAAGATATTGCCACCAATTTGGCTCTCCTACCCTTTCCTAACTGGATATTTCGCAATTCTGCTATCTCTTTTGTTTTTGTATTTACGCCGACTCAAACGCAGACATCGAAATGAGATTGCCAATATTTCGATTGAAAAGGAAAAAGAAATATATTCAACCAAACTAAACTTCTTTTCCCATATTGTTCATGAGATCAGAACTCCTTTAACCCTCATATTAGGACCGCTGAAACACATCATGTCGTCCGATGGGGAAATAAAAGATGTGATGCCTCAGCTGCAACTGATTGAGCGTAATGGGAGCCGCCTACTTTCACTGGTCAACCAACTCATGGATTTCCGTAAAATTGAAGATGGCGGCATGACAGTCATTCCCAAGCCTACGTGCGTCAATCAGCAATTGGAAGATCTACACAGCCGGTTTAAACTATCGGCCGAATTAAAAGGCGTGGCATTGCATCTGAATGTGCCGGCCAAAACCTATTATGCTTTGCTCGACGATGATGCCTTTTCCAAAATAGTGAGCAACTTATTGAGCAATGCCCTGAAATTCACCAAAAACACCATCTCCATCTCATTAATACCGAGTGACGAATCCCAAACCATCGACATCGAAATAAAAGACAATGGCTGGGGTATTGATGAAAACGAACAGGAGAATATATTCAAACCATTCTACCAAATCAAAGAAAACCGCCCTTCGGATTATATCGGTACTGGAATCGGGCTCCTGCTTGTGAAAAAATTGGTGGAGATGCTTCAAGGGGAGATCTTCCTTAAAAGTGTGAAGGGCGAAGGCGCCTCTTTTACCGTGCGCTTCCAGATGATTCCATCTCCACAACAAATCGATGATACATCAAAAACGGAATCGGAATCAACCACCCTTCACGAATCGTTGCCTGTTGCCCAATCCAAACCGTCTCTCCTCTTGGTGGATGACAACCGGGACCTTTTAAGTTTCTTGGAGAACCTATTGTCGAAAGATTATCAAACCCTCACTTGCCTGGATGGGAATGAAGCCCTCCTGATCCTGAAATCGAAAACCATCGATTTGGTGATCAGCGATGTGATGATGCCAAACATGGATGGACTGGAACTATGCTCGGCCATCAAACGCAATATCCTTACCAGTCACATTCCTGTATTGCTCCTGACAGCCAAAGTTGGGATGGAAGACCGGATCCAAGGCCTTGAGAATGGGGCTGATGTTTATGTGGAAAAACCCTTCTCCGCCGAAGTGTTGAAAGCCCAAATCGTCAGTTTATTGACCAACCGCAACCGGGTGAGGAGAAGTTTCAAGGACGATTCGTCCATTCCATTAACCTCCATTGCCAACACAAAAGTGGACGAACAATTCCTTGGAAAAATCCACCAATACATCGAAGACAATATTTCCGACACACAACTATCCGTTGAGATGATTGCGAAAGAAGTTGGCATGGGGCGTTCTAACTTTTTCACGAAGGTAAAATCGTTATCTGCAATGACTCCAAATGATTTGATTCGGGTAATCAGGCTCAACAAAGCCAAAAGCTATTTTGATGCCGGGGATTCGAGCATCAGTGATGTCTGCTTCCGGGTAGGTTTTTCAGCGCCCTCCTATTTTAGCAAGTGCTTTCAACAACAATTCGGACAAACACCCTCCGAATATGTTAAGAATAAGAAAGAACGAAGCAGGCACGCGTAACAGCTCAACATTAATCCAGTAGGACAATACAGTAAAGGACAATTACCCATAATAAAAAAACAAAACCCGGGCACCCGGGCATCATGCCTGGGCGGCTGCATTTAGTTTTCGCCTGACGGATCCATCTCCATCAACAGAAGTATTTGCTGGAAGCAGCACCGTGAACGTGCTGCCCTCACCAACCGAACTCACGACCCGAATTGTCCCTTTGTGCCGGGAAATAAACTCCTTGCAAAGCAACAAACCCAATCCGGTGCCCTTCTCCTTTTCGGTGCCAGGCATCGAAACAGTTCCCTTCACACTAAAAAGCTCGCGCACCACTCCTTCATTCATGCCAACACCATTATCCTTAACTGAAATTTCAACCCAATGCGCGACTGTCGTGGCTTCAATCGTGATGCACCCGCCACGTGGCGTAAACTTGATGGCATTGGCAATCAGGTTACGCAAAATGGTACTGAGCATATCGGGATCGGCCAGAACACTTATGGAGTCGCCACCAAGGAAATCGACCCGAATACCCTTAACTGCCGCCTGAACACACCAGGCATCCTTATTGGCGTCCATAAAATATTTAAGGCTCAACAGGTTTGGGTTGAAACCAATCAGCCCAAGGCTGGCCATTGACCACTCCAGCAAGTTTTCGAGCAACTTATGGGTGTTCTGCGCCGAAGTACGGATGCTTTGCCCAAAGGTCAACATCTCGTCCTTGCTATATTCGTCACCACCCAAAACCAACAAGTCGGAAAAGCCTAAGATGGAATTGAACGACCCTCTCAAATCGTGCGCTATAATGCTGAAAAACTTATCCTTGGTAGCAATCAGTTCCTGGAGTTGGTTGTTTTTCTCCAAGATCTCATTTTTATGCGCCACAAGCAGGCGATTGTTAAAATGCTTGATCCGGTAGGAACGGTAAATTAAAATGGCCAGGGTGGAGACCAGCAGAAATGCACCTATGAGCAAGGCAATAACCGTGAGTTGGAACTTTTCTTCGGCATTTCTTATGGCATCGCGTTTCTGTTGCTCCAATTCGAGCAACTGCTTCTCTTTCTCAAAACGGAATGCATATTCAACTTCAGCCATCTGAAGCACATTCTTCTCATTGTAAATACTATCGTTCAAGTCTTTGAACATTTTTTGATGCTGGTAGGCATTCTTGAAATCTCCCAAAGAGGCATACAACTCCGACAGTTGTTGATGAGCATCCTTTTGATCATTCAGCAGGTTTAAATTATCAGCTATTTCCAAACTTTTGAGGGAATGGTTCAATGAATTTTGATAATCACCTTGCCGCATGTAAATGGCACCCATCTTCAACCATATCTGGCAAATCGTGCGGTTGCGTTTCATCCTCCGAGATAGATCCATTGCCCGAGAATAAAAGTACAAAGCCTGATCCGGCTGGCCAACCAAAAGGTAATAATCGCCCATCTTGATGGAAACAGTCACCATAGGAGTGGTGTACGATAGCCCATCAACGATGTCCCACGCCTTTTGCAGGTAATCCAACGCGACAGGTTGCTTGGTAAGCAAATATACTTCGCCCATATTCTCGTAACAATCGGCAATCTTACGCTTGTCCTGAAGCTCCATGGCAATTACCAGCGCCCGCTCAAAGTACTCCAGCGCTTTTGTGTAATTCCCTTGTTTGCTCATCACACTCCCAATGTTACAAAGGCTATTCACCGTGCCCATGCCATCTTCCATCTGCTCCCTTATTTTGAGCGACTCGAAAAAATAATCCTGGGCTTTGGGGTAAAGGCCCAAGTACTGGTAGATGGATCCAATGTTGTTTAGGGTGGAGGCTTCACTCTTCCTCTCGCCAATCTCCTGGCAGACTTTCAACAGATGACGGTATCCTTCGAGTGCCTTTTCATAGTGACCCTGACCGGTATTTAATACGCATAAGTTCCCCAAAAACCGAATCATGGCCGGCTGGTTGCCCAGCCGCAGCGACAATTGATGCCCCTTTTCGTGACAGGCCTTGGCTGAATCAATACTTCCTACCGATGAGTAAGTCAAACCCAGTGATGTCAAATATTTCATCAAGGCAGGCTGATCGCCGGAAGCTTCGGCTAGATCCACGGCATTTTTAAAATATCCCAAGGCCAATGAATCCGAACGGTGATAAGAGATTGCTCTCCCCAGAACCCACAAACTTTCAGCTTTCCCTTTATTGAAATTCAACCTGTTGGACAAAAGCATGGCTTGCGTGGCATTCCCAATGGCTTTGGATGAATCGGACTGAAAAACTGCGGCAGCAATTTGATTGAGCCAATTAACACTTACCGTATCGTCAACCTGGTAACCCGTCAACAGCCGCTCCAAACTATCGATCCTGGAGGGTTGAGCAACCAAAAGATCCACAGACATCAGACAAAAAAACAGTGCCAAAAACAAAAGACGCTTTCTGTTCATTACAATCGGGGTGAAAATAATATCGGAAACAAGGCATAAAAGAAATAAAAATTAAACGGAAAATAAGGCTCATTTCAAAAAAACCACACAAAAAACCAACAACCATTCAAATGCTAAGGTGCGAAAGATGGCAAACCCACGATTAGTATTTTCGACAAGTGATAGAGAAATGGCAATTTTTCATGATCTTTGGACGTGACAAATCCATAATGTCATAATAAAACCTGAACAATGGGAATAGAACAGATCATCGCGAACCAACGAAACTTCTTCAACACGAACGCGACGAAAGATACCGGTCTTAGAATTGAACAACTGAAGAGAGTAAAGGCATTGCTGAAAGCAAACGAACCCCTTTTATTCAAAGCCATATACGACGATTTCGGCAAGTCGGAATTCGACACCTATGTTTCGGAACTGTCGATGATCTATCACGAGATCAACCTCGCCATCAAACATGTGAAGCAATGGAGCCGAGTAAAAAAAGTCCCAACCGGTTTCGCCAACTTCCCGGCCAAAAGCTACATTATGCCCGAACCGTTGGGCACAGTATTGGTTATTGGGGCATGGAACTACCCCTACCAGCTCTCGATTGTGCCAGCCATCACTGCCCTGGCAGCAGGGAACACCGTCGTTCTTAAACCGAGCGAACTGCCCTCGCGCACATCCCAAGCCATGGCCTCGCTGATCAACTCTCATTTCGACAGCGCTTATTTCCATGTGGTGGAAGGCGGAGTTGCTGAAACAACTGCACTTTTGGAGCACCGTTTCGACAAGATATTCTTCACCGGAAGCATCCCCGTTGGGCGGTTGGTGTACCAGGCTGCCGCCAGGCACCTCTCCCCAGTGACACTGGAATTGGGAGGCAAAAGCCCCGCCTTTGTGTTTGCCGACTGCGATATGAAAATGACCGCCAAACGGTTGGCTTGGGCCAAGTTTTTCAATGCTGGGCAAACCTGCGTTGCGCCCGACTACATCCTGGTGGAAAAAAGCGCCGAAGAGCAATTGATTAAAGCCCTGTCGGAAGAGCTTGAAAAATACCCATCCTCCAATGATAATTTTGCCGACCACTACACCCGGATCATCAACACGAAAAACTTCGACCGCTTGAACGGGCTGATCGATGCCAACAAGATTTGCTATGGTGGCTACACCAACCGGGAAGCCCGTTTTATCAGCCCCACCCTGCTTAGGAATGTATCGTTTGATGACAAGATTATGGAAGATGAAATATTTGGCCCTCTACTGCCCATCCTCTCCTTCACCAAACTGGATGCCACCATCCAAGAAGTGAAAGCAAGGCCCAAACCACTTTCGTGTTACATCTATTCATCCAACAAGAAGACAGTAAAAAAACTGTTGCACGAAATTTCATTTGGTGGCGGGGCGGTAAACGACAGTCTGATGCACCTATCCAACAGCAACTTGCCATTTGGTGGCGTTGGACACAGTGGCATTGGCAGCTACCATGGCATAGCAGGTTTCGACACCTTTTCACACTACAAAAGCATCCTGCACAAGCCATTCTGGTTCGAGTCGAACTTCAAATATGCTCCCTATTCAAAATGGAAAATGGGATGGATAAAAAGGTTGATAGAGTGATAATTCCTCCTTAAACCTTATTAACTGAGCAAAACAATGAGAAATAGAATACCCACCAAACTACTAATAGCCGTCACCATAATGAGTTCGATCTTTACTCAACAGGTTCTGGAAGCACAAAATAGTGTCATAGACCTATATCCCAAAGGGAGAATGCCTAACACCATTGCAACGGAAATTGCAGAAAAATGGGACTCCACGGATATATTGAGGATAAGCCAAGTAACCAACCCCAATATTGCCGTTTTTCTTCCATCGCCTAAAAATGCCACAGGCGAAGCAATTGTCATTTACCCCGGAGGAGGTTATAGCATTCTTGCCTACGATTGGGAAGGCACCGACATTGCGAAATACTGGAACGCCAAAGGGGTGGCTGCCATCGTGTTGAAATACCGGCTCCCTGACATGGCCAACCATCGCGAATCGTGGCAATACCCACTCCTGGATGCCCAACGTGCCTTAAGAATGGTTCGTTTCCATGCCAAAGAATGGAACATCCATCCGGATAAGGTTGGCATCATGGGATTTTCTGCCGGCGGTCACTTGGCCTCCTCGCTTTGCACCCACAACGATCTAGGGAATCCAAATTCCACAGACCCTGTGGAGCAAATCAGCTGCATACCCGATTTCGCCATGCTCATTTACCCCGTTATTTCATTTACAGAACCTTACCAACACGCCGGATCGCACAAGAATTTGCTTGGCGAGAATCCTGATCCAGCGCAATCATTATTCTTTTCAAGCGAAATGCAAGTAACCTCGCAAACTCCACCCACCATCCTAATCCATGCCTCCGACGACACGGGTGTTCCGGTTGAAAACAGCATCGCCTATTATCGCGCCTTACTGAAACACAACATCCCTGCAGAACTCCATATTTATCCATACGGGCAACACGGTTTTGGCCTAGCGATTGGGAAAGGTTACCTTTCCAGTTGGCCGGAAAGGTGTTATGATTGGTTGAAGGGGCTATAAACAGATGAAACAAGGCTGAGAGACCGGCAAAAAAGAGATATCGTAAATTCCAAACAAAGAGAACGTTTGCAAAACTTTCAAAGGCTTTTGGAGATTCTAAATCAAGGTATTTCAGCACGGTTTCTTCGTTCAGGTCGGCGAACTCCTTGGCGGAGACGAATTGGAGGGGCTGCTTGCCCAACTGTTTCCGCAGCAGGCGCAGGATTCGGTGGCCGGTTTTGAGGCTCTTACCGGTGATGCGCTTGATGTACTTGGCGTATATGCAAATCCTCTGCTGTTTCATGATCCTTTTTTGGCGTTTTGATACACCATCCATACTGTAATTATACTTTATCTATACCGTATGTATACTGTATCTATACCTGAACCATACCTAAAGTGTGGTTTTGGGTGCCAGTTTGGATGGCTCCGTAGCCTTAAGTACATGAAAAAAAACAATAATACCTAGCTGTATTCATCCGCCAATCAACAGAATCAGTTCCATCCAGAAAATCATTCCACTCACCATCAAAAGTAAGAGCCTTGGCGGGCAGATCATGCGGTAAGCCATTGAAAAAATAAATATTACTAGCATCTCCTCCAGGAAACCTGATCAATCCTGGTTCAAGACTACTTAGGTGGCGCATTAAAGCAGAGTCCTTCAGATAATACCCAGTATAGGTTGTGATATTTACACCATTCATAAAGTCAGACACCTTATTGATTTTTTGCCAGTAATGCACAGTAACATGAGAGTTTTTGACATTGGAAGCCACTATCCTTTCCGTGTAATTGGGAGGTATAACCAATGCTTTTCCCTTCCATGAATCGAAAAAGAGCATCTGGTCATTTAAACCAACCTTATTTTGGTTGGCACAAGAACAAAACAAAACCAGCAGAAAACCCAACAGCCCAAACCCTGATATACGATTATCCATAATACAACACACAATTAACGTTCTAAAAATCAATTTTTTGCATAAACGACTGAATCTCATCTAACAAAGGAATAGAACTTTGCGCTCCTTCCTTTTGAACAGATAATGCCGCCGCCGCATTGGCAAATGAGAGGCTCCTTCGAATAGGCATCCCGCTGGCTGTTGCAGCAGCTAATGCCCCATTGAAAACATCGCCCGCCGCAGTTGTATCGACAACATCTACGTTGTATGCATCAATAAATCCAAAATAAGAGTGATAAACACCCTTAGAGCCCAAAGTAATAATAACTGTTTTCACTCCTTTATTCTTAAAGACCTGGCAGGCCATGGCGATAGCAGAATCTGAGTCAGGTTTGATGCCCGTCAAAAGCTCAGTTTCTGTTTCATTGGGAGTAATCACGTCGATATTTTGAAAGAGTTCATCGGGCAAGAAAGCCGCCGGAGCAGGATTCAAAATAACCTTTATGTGATGATTTTGTGCTATTTTAGCTGCATACACCACCGTTTCCAATGGTGTTTCCAATTGCATTAACAGTACATCAGCCTTGAGAATATGCGATTTGAAGAGGTCGATATCCAGAGAGGACAAAGAACCATTGGCTCCAAGAGCAACGGAAATACTGTTTTCGCCTTCCTCTGAAACATTAATCAATGCCACTCCAGTAGGGTGATTTGCGTCCAAAATAATTGCGCTTGTATCCAAACCGCATTCATGATAAGCGGCTAAGGCCGCATGCCCTAAAGAATCATCCCCTACACGTGCGATAAAGGTGACGTCAGCACCTGCTTTTCTTGCAGCAATAGCTTGATTTGCGCCTTTTCCGCCCTGCATGGTTGAAAAAGCACTTCCTATTATGGTTTCGCCAGGTCTGGGGATTCGAGGAACACGAATAACCAAATCAGTATTGGAGCTACCAATTACAACAATTTTTCCACACATCATTCGATTTATTTAGCTACGATCAATAATCCCAAACCCAATATGAAAGAAAGAAACATGAAGACCAACAATCGGTTGGTACCACGTGATCCATTTTTAAATTCTTTCCAGACAAACACCCCCCAAAGGGCTGCAATCATAGTGGCACCTTGCCCTAATCCATAAGCAATGGCCGGACTGGCAACAGCAGAAGCAATGATATTAAATGCCATACCTGTTCCCCAGATTAAGCCCCCAAACATCCCAATCAGGTGTAATTTTGGCGTTCCAAGCTTAAAATAGTCTTTGTAGGTAACCGGAGTGCCGAAAACGGGCTTATACATATTAATGGTATTCAATACAAAATTGGAAATAACAATACCCACTGCAAAAATAACTAAGGCGGTATAAAGGGTCAGTTTACCGGACTCTGGCACTAAAAAATCTGACGCCATGGACTGGGCAATGTATTTATAAAACAAGCCCATTGAGAGTCCGGCCAGCAGGGATATGATAATCCCCTTGGTAGCGCTCTTCTCATCTGATGATGAAATTTTTTTATACGCGACAGCATCCATCAATATGGCCACAACGACCAGTGCAACCCCGCCAAATATAAGCAGAGGATCCCCGTCGGGTTTCATCAGGTAATTGAGTAATACCCCTTGTACTAATGCAATACCAATACCAATGGGAAAAGCAATGGCCATGCCTGATAAATTAATGGCAATAACCAGTAATAAATTAGCAAAGTTAAAGATGACACCAGACCAAAATGCTGATCCGATATGACACCATTCGGCTTGCGTCAGATCAACCAGGAAACTTCTCCCAACAGTACCGAAGGATCCTAAAGAAAAAGCCAACACCAGGGTAGTTAAAAGAATACCAAGCACATAATCCCAGTAAAACAGCTGAAAAGGCCAGGCTTTTCCGGATAACTTTTGGGTATTCGCCCACGAACCCCAACACAACATGGTCACAATGCAAAAAAGAATAGCCAGTTGATATGATTCGATTACAAACATAAAAGCAATAAGAAAAGATTAATAGATTGACAACAAACCCATAAGGACTATTTTCACTGAGTAATAGGCACTAGCCAGTTACCCGATTCCAAGTCAACTCCCCCTCCCATTTCTTCCTGCACAACCCGGTCGATAATCCATACTCCCTTAAGAGCCATATTTTCAAAATCATCAAGGCCTTTTTCAAAGCCTATACGGGTGCGGTGAATATCAAACCGATCAGAAAAAGATTGGCCAAATGCCTTTTCGATCCTTTCTTTGCCAATCATAAAACCAATTAATCCGCCCCAGGTGGCAGTCGGATTATCCGAATCCCATCCCACCAGGGTACCAATTTTAATAGTCTCAATGATATCGCCTTCACCATAAAACAAACTGATTAAACTGGAGGCAAAGTTGATACCGGCAGTAAATCCCACTTCATGCGGAGCACGCCTGGAGGTCAGATCATAACCATCCAATCCCTTCACCTGGTAACGGTAATAAACGGAATCCCGGGTTTGTTCCCAGGGTAAGCCCTGATCATACTTGCTTTTCACAAAATCGTACATGTGGGCAGAATAGGACGTGTCCGGTAGATGCGTGCGAGCTTTTTCGGCCATGGAAACAATCTGATCTTTTAAGTTCAAATTCTTATCCACATCCGAAGCCAGTGAAAACAGGATCACATAAAACTCCGAAATCCATTGACTATTACCCCGCGCAGTATTTTGAATGGGTAATTGTGACATTTTCAGCGCCACATCCGGACGACCAGGCGCAAATAATCCAAAAATCTCGGTGGTAAGCTGGGCATCAATCATCTCATAATCCGGATTATTTTGCGGATCACCAGTTGCGGGAGGTACCAGCCCTGTTTTCATTAAATCAAATGCCCGTTGATTGGATACCCATAGGTAATTTTCTTCCTCGCTTTTAATATGCTTCAACCAACCGTTGCGGATTTGTTCACCGGTCAAAACCGATGTTTTGTTTTGAAGCAACAGTTCCTGATAAATATACTCTATATCTGTATCATCGTCGGCACCCCAAATACTGTCGGGGTCAGCAAAAACAAAATCAATTGTATTGGACAGATTACTGGGAATACCTTGTCCCCAGATACTGGGTTGATCAGGTTTTCCCCATTCGTTTCGAGTATAGAAGGCACCTGTCTGAATATCGCCTATATTTCCAATTTTGTCCATCTCTGTAACCAAACCGGTCCAATTGGCAATACAAGTTCCCAACCAAAAACCCTGCAATTTATTATAATAATCTTGGCGGCTGACAACCAAATCCCCCTTCTTCGGCTGATAAAAACCATAAGCAAGCTCGGGGTTTTGCATAAGTTTCACTTCACGCGAACAACTTAACAAACCGAATAAAACACAAATTGAAAAAATATACCTTTTCATGCGATGATTATCTTTAAACTTGCAGATTGCCTATGACTTATTAATAATCGAGCGGTCCAACAATCGACTCGATTATTATTTATCACAATCGCAAGTAGTTATGACTGTTATTTTTGTATCGTCACTATTCCTATTTTTGCAATTCCCCAAAATGGAATTCTCTCAAAAAGAAGAGTGAGGAAAAAATGGATCCAAACCCTCATGGAATCTCGACACCAATGGTTTGCATAATTTGACGGGATGAGACTCCAACCAGCAATTTAAACCATCCAGGTTCAAGAGACCATCCTTTGGCAACGGCATCATAAAACGCCAATGAAGAAACGGGAATCTTTATACTAATGGTATTGGCTTGACCAGGTGATAAATAAACTTTCTGAAGCCCCTTCAATTCCTTCTCAGGACGTGGTACGGAAGCTTTCTCGTCGTGCGAATAAATTTGAATAACTTCAGCCCCGCTTACCTTACCAGTGTTGCGAACGTTCAATGAAACAGAGATGGTATCACCCATGGCATAACGGACTTTATCACTTGTGACATTTGTAATTTCAAAAGAGGTATATGACATTCCAAAACCAAATTCAAATTGCGGTTTGATATTTTTAGTATCCAACCAGCGGTATCCCACCAAAATATCTTCCAGATATTCCTGGTAAGTTCCGTTTCCCGGGTAAGAAATTTCGCCAAATGCATGTGCTCCATTGTCGGAGAGTTTAACAGGGAATGAGAAGGGCAATTTACCAGATGGCGTCACATCGCCTGAAAGCAAATCGGCAATGGCGTTGCCCCCTTCACTACCCAAATACCAGGCCTGCATCACAGCTTTCACATCTTCGAGCCATGGCATGGCAACGGCGTTGCCACTCACAAGAATCACCCCGACGTTCTTATTGACGGCGATTATCTCTTTTAACAATTCATCTTGGCCAAAAGGCAGATTATAACTTTGACGGTCGCCATTTTCACAATCCTGCTCATGGTTTTTATTCAATCCGCCCACAAACAAGACCAAATCAGCCTTTCGGGCAATCTCTAAAGCAGCTTTCTTCAGGGAATCGGCATTTAAAGCGGATGGGATCACTCGGCCATAAGCAGAGGGGCCAGAGGCATAACCCATGGCATAAAGTATGGTGGCCTTTTCAAACCGGTTTTGAAATCCCTGCAATGGAGAAATTTCATGAACTGCTTTGAGTTCGGATGAACCGCCACCAACGGTCATCATACGGGTCGCATTCTCCCCAATTATTGCTATGGTCTTTTTAGTATGAGGGTTTATGGGGAAAAATGAATTTTCATTGCGGAGCAGGACAATTCCCTCACGGGCCACTTTCCTAGCCACATCGAAATGAGCCTGATTGGTCATGCTGCCCAAGGATTTTGATGGATTCATATAGGTGCGGAACATCAAACGCAAGATTCGTCGCACCTTATCATCGACAACACCTTCATTAATTTGGCCACTCTTAAGCATTTCCAAGAAAGGCTTAGCCAAATAATAGTAATCGTAAGCATTCTCGGTGGATGAAGTAAGCCCATCGGTACCGGTTCCCATTTCAATATCCAAGCCATTCAAGGCCGCTTCGCGGGTATCATGCGCGCTTCCCCAATCGGTTACCACCACCCCATCAAAAGCCCAATCACCTTTGAGTATATCGTTTATCAACACTTTATGGTGGCTGGTATGCTGACCATTGTATTGGTTGTACGCACCCATCACCAACCAAACACCGCCATCCTGAACGGCTGCTTTAAAGGCAGGGAGATAAATCTCGTGCAAAGCCCGGTCGCTTACTTTCACATTGATATGCCCCCTCCACAATTCCTGATTATTAAGCGCGTAATGTTTCACGCAGGCGGCGACTCCGTTGGACTGAACCCCTTTGATGTAAGGGACTGCTAACGCAGATACCAGAAAGGGATCCTCTCCCAAATATTCGAAATTTCGCCCGTTTAAAGGTGTGCGGTAAATATTGACCCCTGGCCCCAGAAGAATATCTTTGCGCCGATAGCGAGCCTCTTCCCCAATGGCGACACCATACTCAAATGCCAGCTTTGGATTAAAGGTTGATGCCAGGCAGGTTAAAGCCGGGAAAGCCGTACAGGAATCGTTGGTCCAACCGGCATAGCCCCAATCATCCCAATTGATTTCAGCCCTTACGCCATGGGGACCATCACTCATCCAGATTTCGGGGATACCCAAACGGGCAACGCCGGGGGAACTAAACTTCGACTGCGCATGACACATCCGAACTTTCTCAACCAAAGTCATCTGCTTCAACAAGCTGTCAATTTTACATTCAATAACAGGATTCAATTTCTGGGCGGAAATATGAATTCCGCCACATAATAGAATAAAAAAACTCAACAACACTCTTCTAACAGCTATCATCTTCATATATTATAAATAATTTTCCTAACCAAAATAGAAATTCGAATATCACCAGTTCCTGATAATATCTCGGCTAAGTTTACCAGACTCGGTCAATTGGCTATCAAGCCATTGTCCGTTAATACCAACGTCCTGTTTCACAATAGACCAAGGCTCAGGTTTATCATTAACCGCCCAACTGCAATGAATCAATTGATTGGTTTTACACCAGGCCATCCAGCTTTGTGTTTCGGGATCGTTTTGTGAATCGCCCACCGCGCCCCATTCCGTTACCACCAGTGGCAGACCAGCCTTCAGGGCTGCCGAAGCTCTATCCCGAAGCCATTGCTTGTGATTTATTGAATAAAAATGGAGTGCATACGCGATATTGTCAAACCCATCAATAGGATTAGCCGAAGCATCATCGACCTTTTGGGACCATTCGCCAGTCCCTACCACAATCAGATTATCCGGATCAATGGCCCTAATGGCAGCAATCACCTTCTCAGCATAGGGTTTGATGTGTTCATTCCAGGTTGCAAATTTTCCATCGTTAGCAGGCGTGGCATCCACATATTTTGGTTCATTATATATTTCATAAATGACATTATCGTATCCACCATATTTGTGAGCCATTTTTTGAAAAAAATCAATGGCATCCTGCTCATACAAATGGGCATAATGAGAATGCCAGTCAATGATGACATACAATCCAAGTTTGATGGCTGCATCCACCAACGTTTCCACTCGCTTTAGATTATCATCTTTCTTCTGAAGATAACCACCGGCATCTTCCACTCCCATAGCAGCCCTGACAATGGTGGATCCCCAATCAATTTTAAGCCATTGCACCACTGATTCGTTGTAAAAACGGTTACCGCCCCAGTCGTTGTTGCTCCAAAAAAAACTATTTCCGGCCAAACTAACGGCAAGATCATTATCCCCCAGAATTTTATTTCCTGCAACCTTCAATTTGCCGAAATAATCAACAGCAGATGAAAACTTGAGTTTATTATATTTTAGCGTGTAGGTTTTTGTTGTTTTACCATCTTCGGCGGTTACCAAAATAGTGCTTAAAACTCCAGAGCAGTCAATGGATTGTCCCACCTTGACCGTTGAGGTTGCTCCAGGAGAAAGTTGCATTGAAGCCACATCAAGTAGGAGGGCATCCAAAGGAATTTTGCGTTGAATGATCACTTGCTCCCCTTCTACTTGGGCATTGAACAGCGATTTTTTATAACTGAAGACGATTTGCTTCAAAACTGCCTCACCTGATAACACCGTAGGCTCCACTTCGTCATAACTTGCAGACGAACAGCGAATAAAAACAACCCCCAGAACAAGGAGAGTAATAAGCCTTAATTTTTTCATAATAATCAATAATATAACTGATAAATTCTTACATAGTCCACTTCCAATTATGCAGGAAAGATAGCATCATCCACCCCCTTTGCACCACCATAATCGCCACCAACCGCCATATTGAGCAGTAAAAAAAAGGGCTGGTCAAAAGGCCAGTTTTCTTGTGTGGCAACAGCTGGTTTACGATAGGTTAATATCACATTATCTCGATAGAATCTCAGGAAATTTTCACTCCATATCAGCCCGTAGTTATGAAATTCCTCTTCGGCGGTTGCAAAAGGAATATGCCCCGAACCAATGCTATTACCATTCTTATGGTTATTGCTTTGAGTGTGAATAGAGCTTGAGGAGGTATTGGGATCAAAACTCACATACTCCATAATGTCAATTTCACCACAAAGAGGCCAACTTGTTCCATTTCGGATAGACTCCCCCAACATCCAAATGGCAGGCCATATACCAGGACCTTTATCCTCCGGCATCTTAGCCCTAATCTCAAAGACGCCATATTTGAAAGCTTGGTTTGAATTAAGCCTTGCCGAGGAATAGTCACCGACCTTTTGCCCCGCGCCAATTTTTTTCGCAATAATCTTAAGTATCCCATCAGCCACAACTATGTTTTCACCGTTGGTATAATTTTGCCATTCGGCATTACCCCATCCATGGGCACCAGTTTCTTGCACCCACTTTTCACCATCCAAGTTTGTGCCACCAAACTCTTCACTCCAGCAAAGCGTGTAATGGGAGAAAAAATCAGGATCATCCTTATCAACAGAGATGATTTTTGACACCACCTTTTCGTAAGTACCTTGTGTGATTTTCAAATCAACTTTATTTTGACCCTCAAAAGGAAAATACACTTCCATCTCGCTATTTTGACCAACAGTTATTTTACCATTGGTGGCCCAATGCGAATGAGCATAGTTGCCTGATGTGGTATTTTTCAGAAGAAAGAAATTTGTTTTCCCAGAAAATGGCTCCACGGTAAAATCAGGCACAAACACCTCATCGGTAATTGTTACTTTTTTTGTAATCGATTTACTGTCAGACAGATCGTACTTGCTCCCCCAAATAGTGAGCGTCACCTCGTACACCCCTTTCTCAGGATAGAAACAATTCAAGTCCTTATCTTCAAAGGGAGTGCGGGCACCGGCGTCTCCATTGCCAAAATTCCATTGCCAATAATGATGTTCACCTTGGGTAGTATTGGAAAAAACAATCACATTGGGGTCGGAGGGATGAGCTGCAAACTCAAAATCCGGTTGAAACCCCGGAACTTCATCTTTCACCCCACAACCACAAAAAAGAGATGCCATCAACGATAAAGCAAAAAAAACAACCATACGACAAAACATAAGTAAGATTTTAAAATAGATTCAGATGGAAGACTATGAGTTATTAAAAACGTGCCCCGGAAAACATCGTTTCCAGGACACGCAAACAACTAATCAACAAATACAAACTCTTCCGTTAATGGCAAATTATTGGACGAGCTACCAACAAAAATTTGGAATAGCCCAGCTTCAGGGGCAAACTGTTTGTCAAGCCGCCAAAAGGCTAAATCCTCAGGAGTAATAGTGAATTCCACCTTCTTAGATTGGCCTTTGGCAACCATTACTTTTTCAAAACCTTTCAGCTCTAAAATAGGTCGGGAAACCCCATTTCCAACCAGGTCGCGCACATACAATTGCACCACTTCTTCGCCGTCGTAATCTCCAGTATTCTCTATTTCAATGACCACTTTTAAAGCACCATCAGGCTTTAGCACATCAGTGTCCAATTTGATTCCCTTGTAGGCAAAAGCGGTATAGCTCAAACCAAAACCGAATGGGAAGAGCGGCTCATTTGGTATATCGCGATATTTTGAACTAAAAGTATTGGGGTCTGGATTGTAAGGCCGTCCAGTTGTCATCTGGCTATAGAAAACCGGGATCTGTCCAACATGATAGGGGAAGGAGGCAGGCAGTTTACCGGAGGGATTATAATCTCCAAACAGCACATCAGCAATAGCATTACCAGACTCAGATCCAAGCAACCAACAATTCAGAATGGCATCGGTATGATTCACAACATCGGTGAGCACCAACGGACGACCGGTAAACAATGTGAGAACCACTGGTTTTCCCAATTTCTTGATCTCTTTCAACAGCTCGAGCTGAAGACCTTTAAGGGAAATATCGGCATAACTGCGGCATTCGCCGCAAAAATAGGCTGATTCACCCAACGCCATTACCACAACGTCTGCTTTTTTTGCTGCGGCAATAGCTGCGGGAAAACCACTCCGATCAGTTGTATTTACATCCAACTGGGTGAAAAATTGATGGTTGGAATTGTTGGTCAACTTGCATCCTTCTGCATAAACCACTTCGACCTGATCATTCACAGCCGCCTTTAATCCCTCCAACAGTGAAACAGCAGAATTTGGATTAGCGGTTCCTCTCCAGTTGCCCAGCGGGGCATCTTTATCGGCAGCCAATGGCCCTATAAGTGCAATACAACCACGCTGCTTGGATAATGGCAAAACCATTTTGTCATTTTTCATCAACACAATGGATTTACGGGCAACATCGCGTGAAGTGGCCAAATGATAGGGATGCAGTGTTAATTTTTCCTGCTTTTCCACATCACAATACCGGAAAGGGTCGTCGAGAAGCCCAAGCTGCTCTTTTACGCGAAGGATCCTGCGAACCATTGCATCTATTTGGGATATATGTATTTTACCTTCATCCAGGAGCTTTTTCCCAAATTGGCCATAAAGATTGGCCATCATATCCATATCTATCCCGGCATTGATGCCTTGAGCCCCTGCATTCTCCGGCGATTCTGCACTTCCATGGTAAACCAATTCACCTACTGAGGCCCAATCAGAAACGACAAATCCTTCAAAACCCCATTCATTGCGCAAAACATCGGTAAACAACCATTTGTCACCAGAGGCAGGAACCCCGCCATTGGTGTTGAACGAAGACATGAATGTTGCAACCCCTGCTTTCACCGCAGCCTGAAAAGGGGGGAAATATGTTTCGCGCATCATCCGTTCGCTCATATCAGCCATGGCATAATCGCGTCCTCCCATGGCGGCTCCATAACCTAAAAAATGTTTTGCGCATGCGGCAATGGTATTGGAATCGGACAAATTATCTCCCTGAAAACCGTTCACCCGAGCAATTGCAGCTTGTACTCCAAGGTAAGGATCCTCACCAGCACCTTCCATAATTCGTCCCCAACGGGGATCGCGTGAAATATCGACCATGGGTGCAAAAGTCCAGTGCAACCCATTGGCGGCAGATTCCACGGCAGCGATATGGGCACTGAGCTTCATGGCCTCCCTATCAAAACTGGAAGCCTCGGCCAATGGTATGGGAAACAACGTTTTAAAGCCATGAATCACATCAAAACCAAATATCAAAGGAATTCCCAAGCGGGTCTCCTCCACAGCAATTGTTTGCAACCGTCTGGTATCCTCTGCACCAATCACATTCAAGAAGCTACCAATACTACCTGCACGAACCTGGTCGTCGTATCCCCTATTAAGGTCATTTGATTCACCGGTTCCCGTAGACAAATATGGGTTAGAAACCTGATTCATTTGTCCCAACTTCTCTTCGAGAGTCATTTTAGACAACAAATCCTCCACTCGGTCATTTTTTGAAACAGATTGACAAGCCATGAGGCCCAATGCTGCCAATCCAGTAATAAAGTATTGTATCCTTCTCATAGGAAGTAGAATTATTAAATTAAACCGCATCTATCTTCTGCTTCCAAAAACCATCCTGCCCTTTGGAAATTAGCAGCAACAAAAGAATTGGGTCTGACTTGAAGAACAGACCCAATCATTCTTCCCTTTAAAAAAGCTATTTAACTGCTTTAAATACCCAAATCCATCCAGTACCACCTTTACTTGTAGAAGTATGCAAAACCATTCTATCATTGGACAGCTCGATGATCGTGTATTTGGAATCGGGATTAACCCTATCTGCATTATAACCTAAAATGGGTTGGCCTTTAAAAGAGATGGCCGTAAAATCACCATTAAAGGCAAAACTACCCTTTACCCCAGCTCCATCGGCTGAGTTGTAATAGGTGTAATTTGGTGCGCCAGCCAGGTCAAAAACCATCTTCCCGTTGGCATCGGCAGGTGCACAGCAATCACCAGCATTCCACCATAGCTCTTTCCAGTTGGAACCATTCACCATGGCCCAGAAGAGATACTGCCCATCAGACCATTTGTTCCCTTTGTCCAACACCCAAGTTTTTCCACCCAAATCACTTCCCACTAAAGCGTAGTATGCTTCAGGAAGTGTTTCATCAAGCTTATCAATGGTTACAGAAACCTTTTTGCTGACATACTCCTTTGATTCTGGAGAATCATCGGTCATAAAAGGAGTGGTCACATAATAGGTAAATTCGTGTGTCCCGGTAAATGGAAAAACAGTTTCTACACGGTCGGTTGTTTTCGTATCCAAAATATAGTTCCAATAACCAGTTACGCCAGGGGTGTTCATTCTAATGGAGAGTTTATTGCCTCCCTGAGTAGCTTGAATAACTTCAAGTTTGATTTTATCAACATCAAAACTGTTTTTCAACTCATCCCTATCTTCAATGGGATTGCAGGAACACAAGGCAAACAAAGACACTCCTGCAAGAAAACCTATAGATTTATTTATTTTCATGTTTTTTCCTTTTTAAAAATTAGAAGAATTATTACCACCCAGGATTTTGAGTATAAATGCCATTCGACAAACGAATTTCACCTTCAGGGATTGGCAGCAAACCTTTGGTTTCGGATCGATAAGTGACTTTGTAAGTTGCATCGGTTCCTGAGTTGTTCACTTTAGCTTCGACTCCATAAAAGTTATTGTTGTTTTCCACATCACCCCAGCGAACGAGGTCAAACCAGCGTAAACCTTCGAAAGCAAATTCATGCAATCGCTCGGTCTTCAGGTTTTCGAGCGAATAATCAATTGGGGCCAACCCGGCACGTTGGCGAACTTCATTCATGCCATCGGCAGTTCCAGTCAATTCGGAGTGCATCAACAACACATCGGAAAAACGCAGGTAATAGAAATCTTGTGCAGCCCATAACTGCATGGGATCACCATTCACCATATTGAGGAGGTAATAGAACATGCCCTTCACACCGTCCTTGCCTTTATGCTGAAGTGTTGTGTACTTCTTATTCACCAATCCAGTGTTATGATCACCTTTACCGATGTTCCATCCAGACAACCCCATCTCCGGATCTTTTGAATTCAAGTTGAGCACGGAGCCTTCCTTTCGCAAATCCTCATTAGACCAATTGGAATACAATACATTATGAACGGTTCCCCAACCCCAGCCTTGACCAAATGGAACCATGGAGTGGTCGCGGATGCCGAAAAACAAGCACAACCTGTTGTTGTATTTTTGACCAGCCCCATTATCAAAACTCCAATTACCCAAACCATAACGCAAGGAAAACATGACTTCAGTATTACCTGTGCCGATGGTAGAATTGGGCCCATCCTGGCCTGCCCACTTCAACCCTTCCTTCTCAGCCCAAGGCAATACGGGATGAGATCCTTCTGGATCAAACTGACGGGCATTTTGATTCACGTAAGAGTAAGGCCAAAGGTTTCTGAAATCTGACACCAATTTATACCCACTATTGTCATGCACATCTTGCAAATGGGCAATGACTTCAGTTTTGGAAATGCTACCACCGTCAGTCAAAGGCAAAACGTCGGTTGCCTGCTTTTCGATGTTGGTCATATAACCAGTATAAAACAGATAGGTACGGGCAATATAGCTCTTTGCCACCCACAAATTGGCATGACCATAATCATCTAAGGCAAAATCCCCTGCTTTTACACGAGGAAAATACTCGGCTGCTGCTTTAAAATCAGAAGCAATAAATGCCCATGTCTCAGAGAAAGAAGCCCTAGGTGCTTTACGGTCGGCTTCGGTTGTTGCAATTATAGGCATACCGCCAAAGAAACGTGCAGCACGGTACATAAAGAATCCCCGCATAAAGTGGGCTTCACCTAGAGTGCTCATTTTGAAGGCCTCTGCTTCTTGTGCTGTTTCAAAAAAGCGACTAAAATCTTTTGTATTCACCGCTTCAATAATGGCATTTGCCCTTACAACACCATTGTAAGTTTCAGTCCACAATGAACGATATGTATCTTCGGATGGATCAACAAAATTATCAACATCCTTTGCCGATTTGTCATCCGGGCCTCCTCCTGCGAGCATCTCATCGCTCAACAAGTTGGCCGCAGTATGTTCATCACTATGGATACCATTAACAAACAGGGCATTGTAAACCCCATTCATAGCCTCACTAATATCCTTAGGAGAACTGTAAAATGTCTCCTGGCTCTTATCGTACAAGTTTTTGGTATCCAAATGATCGTCGCAACTACTGCAAACCACCACTGCCCCAACAACTAGAATATTAAAAATATTTCTCATAATTCTTTTCTAAAAAATTAAATAACAAAACGATGATAGCAGGTTAGAAAGTTAGGTTAACTCCAAACATGACGGTGCGGGGCAAGGGATAGAGACCCAAGTCAACCCCGCTCGACCAGTTGTCGGGGCCATAACCAACTTCGGGATCCATGCCATCGTATTTGGTAAAGGTGTAAAGATTGTTGACAGAGACATAAACCTTAGCGGCACTCATCCAGGAAACATCTTTCAGCAACCGGTCAAACTTATATCCAATTGTCAGATTGTTGATCCTCATATAGTCGGCATCGTGCATGTAGATGTCAGAGATCAACTGGGTATTGGCATTACTATTGTAGGTCAGGCGAGGCAATCGGTTTGACGTTCCTTCACCATGCCACCTGTCGAAAATGGCCGTGGTGTAGTTCTGACTCAACTGGTCGGAAAAAGAGCGGTACGATTGCATCACTTGAAGGCCAAATTTACCCGACATGGTCATATTGGCAAAAACACCTTTGTATTCAGCATTCAATTGAACCCCCAATTCAAAATCTGGCAGGGGTTTACCCAGCATCACCCGGTCATCGTCGTTGATCACACCGTCACCATTTTGATCAACAAAACGCACATCGCCAGGTTGGCGCAGTTTGTCCTTTTCAATTCCAATAACAATGGGAGAGCCGTTGGAACCCACATAGGCATCCACCTCGGTTTGATTCTGGAGAATCCCATCAGCTTTGTAACCATAGAAAAATCCGATGGGTTTGCCTACCTGAACCCTGGCAATATCGGAGGTACCCTGCGACAAAACAGAACCAGCGCCATAAATAATCCCTTCGGCATTGGCCAAACGGGTAACTTCATTTTTGTTGTAAGCACCTGTGACACTAACACCATATTTAAAATCAGAAATATTGTCGTTCCAAGAGAGCATCATTTCAAAACCTTTGTTTTCTACGTCACCTCCGTTAATGTATGGGGCTCCTGCACCAAAAGTTCCCAAAATGGGTGCTTTCACCAACCAATCCTTGGTTTTCTTCTTATACCAGTCAAAATTGAACTCCAAGCGGGACTCGAAGAAACGCGTATCCAAACCGAAGTTCAACTGTTCCGATGTTTCCCAAGTCACATTAGGATTGGGCACGTTGGCAGGAATTGCACCAATTTGAGGCACATCCTTATTGGGTCCGAAATAATAGCCTTGAGCTTTGTAAGCAATATTATTCAGATAAACGAAATTAGGAATGGCCTGATTACCATTTTGTCCCCAACTGACGCGCAATTTGGCAAAATCTACAAAATCAAATCCTTGCATAAAATTCTCTTCTGAGAAATTCCAACCGGCAGATACAGATGGGAAATAACCCCAACGGTTTCCTTCGGCAAAATTTGAAGAGCCATCGGCACGCATGGTCACTGTGGCCATGTATTTTTCGCTGAAGTTATAGGAAAAACGCCCCATATACGACATCAAGCCGCCACCTTGAGCTGCCCAATCTTTGCCCCAAGTGCCAATTTCGGAAACTTTTATAGGATTATTCGTGTTGTCGAGATAACCATAGATAGGATCAGCAAAAAGAGTGTTTCGTTTTGATCCACCCACATTCATATTCAAAACATCTTTCACCATCTCAGAACCCGCTAAAAGAGAAAAGCTATGGTCGTTGATGTCAAAATCGTAGGAGGCAATATTGGTCCAAGTATATTTGGCCCCCTGATACATATCCTGCTGCACTCCGGTTACTGTATTTTCATACTGCCTAGCTAATTCATAGGTTGGAGACCATGAGCGGCTATGCCCAAACCAAGCTTCCACACCAAATGAAGAGCGAATTTTCAAATTCCGCAGAGGTTCCAAAACTCCATAAACATTACCAACCACATTATTACCTTTACTCCAGTTATAATTGTGGCGGTAAAACATTTGGGCGATTGGGTTGTGCTGTCCCATGGAGATTCCTTCCAATGTTGGCGCAAAGCCCCCTGTCCGGTGGTTGATTTCTAAGTTGCTCCAATAAACCGGCATCAAAGGATTTGTGACCAACGCATTGTGCAGGTCATTGAAATAAATATTTCCTGTTGCCACAGCCCTATTTTCGGTATTGGTGTAGGAAAAATTCTCACCGATAGCAAGCAGCGTTCCTCTATTGTTTTTAATTACCGCAAATTCGGTGTTCAAACGAGCCGTCAAACGCTTGTACCCAGCATCCGTAATATCTCCGCCTAAAACACCTGCTTGGTCAAAATAAGAGAAACCTGCCGAATAGGTTGACCCCTCAGTCGCGCCGTTGATGTTAAAGGAGTGGCTTTGCATGGGAGCATTATCCTTTGTCATTTCATCAACCCAATTGGTGCCTTTCCAACCGCGTTGAAGATTATCCCAAATCTGTTGGCCATAAACATTACCCAAATTCCCACCAGGAAAAGTAGTATTCATATAGTTGTTGCCCTTCACAATCTTATCCTCCCAATTGAATGGGGTTATGCGTTCATTGGAATGAGCCTCATCGATAATAAACATATACTCCTGGGCATTCAGCACCGGAAGTGTTTTGTAAATGTTTTGGATGCCATAATAGCCATCGTAGGAAATAAGGGGTTGCACACCTTTGGTTCCTTTTTTGGTTGTCACCAAAATTACGCCATTGGCAGCCCGTGATCCATAGATGGCTGCAGAAGCAGCATCTTTCAACACATCAATCGACTCAATATCGGAGGGACTGAGATAATCGATATTCCCGACAGAAACACCATCCACAATATACAAAGGAGCGGCATTACCTATTGTGCCAGCCCCACGGATGGTCACTTTGGTTCCTGCGCCAGGAGCCCCATTGCTTCGCGTGATGTTCACCCCTGGAGCCAAACCTTGCATCGCCTCGATGGCACTGGAGGTATTCAATTCAGCCAAGGCATCCCCCTTCACATTGGCATTAGCGCCAGTCACCAACGCTTTCTTTTGAACACCGTAACCAACCACCACAACCTCTCCCAAATCAGTTGCCTCTTCCTTTAGCACAACATTAATGACCTCAGAGGTCACTTCAACGGTAGCAGGTTCCATTCCGATGAATGAAAAGACCAACAGATCACCCATGGATGCCTTGAGCGAATAATTACCATCCATATCGGTGATGGTTCCTTGAGAGGTCCCTTTAATAATGACACTAACACCAGGGATGGGTTTACCATCGCCGGCTCCAGTAACTGCACCGCTGACAGTTCTTTCTTGTGCCTGGCCTTTTGCCACCAGCAAAAAAAGGAAAAGTAGTCCTAAAACATGTTTCATAGTTAATTTGATTTTAAGTAATAATTGCAGGGACAAACCTAATAACAAGTGTTAATAGACTATAATATTTGTGCCTCACAAAAACCTCACCATGGATAAAAAAACACCTCATTAATACCTCATCAAAAACAACCTATTACTTTTTAAACCAATTGCTTAAAAAAGAAAAAACACCTCAAACATCAAACTATAACAACACGTTTAAAGGACAGTACTCAAGGAAGAGGATTGATACATTTTTTAACAATAAAGACAGGGAAATTGAAACCCCTGGGACAATATATTGCCAGGGCTCACTGTGGAAACTTAACACGAATTATTACTTTACAACACGACTTTGGCTGCGGTGGAAATAGAACATGAAGGATAATTTCTAAAGCGATGTAACCAAGACAAAGAAAAAAAGAGAAGTAAATTAGATCTGTCCAATAAAATCAGAAAGGTTGTCGTCGGATTGCAACCCAAATTTCTGACGCAACTTATAACGATTATTCTCAACCGCTCTGGTTGAGACATGCATTAATGAAGCAATTTCCTTAGATACCATTCCCATTTTTATAAAGGCGCAAAGTTTTTGCTCTTTTACGGTCAATTCAGGGTGTTTTTCTTTCAATTTACTCAAAAAAGAGTGGTGAACCAGCTCAAATTGTTTTTCAAACAATTGCCAATTGCTCTCGTTCTTAATATCCTGTTCAATTTTTTTCACAAGATTATTGATTTTACGTTCGGCCTCATTAACCTCTTTAATGCGCTTCAAACGGAGAAGTTGGCCTTGTAATTCGGATAACAAATCATTCTTTTTAATGATGTGCACGGTCAAACTGGCCAGTTCCTTTTCCTTATAAGCCATTTCATTATTGAGCTTTTCATTTCTAATCTTAATAACCTCTTTCTCCTTTAACAAAGCCTCGCTTCTCAATTGCGCCTCAGTGGCTTCGAACTGTTTCCTTTGTTTAAAGGTAGCTTTGTTTTGCATGGCAAGTATGTGCCGTTTAAAGAACATATAACCCAGTCCGATCAGAATTACAAAAACTACAGCATAAAACATTTTTGCAACCCAATGACGGTACCATGGCGGTAAAATTATAAATTTGAAGGAAATGGGATTTGCTTCAACACCTAAACTATTGCGCGCATAAACAATGAGTTCATACATTCCTTCCGATAGGTTTGAAAAACTACGAGAGGTATGCGATGACCAGCCTGTAGGCACTTCGTCAAAGTTTTCAATGAAGGTAGAATAATATACTTGATCGTCGCTAAAACAAGGAGCAGCAAACTCAACATCAAAGCTATTCTTTTGAAAAGAGTACTTGGGAATCTGAACTTGGGTAAAACCGATCTCCTTTGCAAAACCTATTGAATCGGTTCCACCACGAAAAGAACGAATCAACACATTGAATACATTATTATTGATAGTAGCTTTATTATTCATAAAATGAGCAAAACCATCTTCTATTCCAAAAAACACGGTTTGGTCCTGCTGTAAAAACACAGATTCAAAATTACTCACCATCCTGTTTTCAAGAGACATAAAGGGCTCCACAAATTTTGAATAACTATGATTCCCGTTGTATTTTAACATTCCGACATGACCATCGGAAAAATACCAAACATCTAGATTTGAATCCTGCTTAATTAAATACGGATATTTCCCCTCCTCAAAGAACTGATCAAAACGGCTATCCCTGAAAGTTTGCCTTTTTTTCTTATCATAGGAAAAGATGCCATCTTCACTAGTAAACAAACAATCATCACCTATCTTGACCAAATTCAACGGTTTGCTGTTACCTTCAAAATCAGAAAACTGGAAGGTATCGATTTTAGAATATGATAAGAAATCCGGTTCGAAAACAAGTCGAAATACACCTTTGTTACCATTTGACATCCACAGGTTCCCTCCCTCATCCCACTCCAAAAAGCGGGACGACTCATCAAATCCTGGGATCTTTGTTTTGAACACCCACTTTTCCTTATTTTTCTCAAAAAGAATCAATCCACTATAAGTTCCAGCCAACAAGAGTTCTGGGTTTTCCCGTATGGTTTTAAACAGCCACACACCATTCTCATAAGGAGGAGTTATCAGTTCACTACCGGTCTCTGTAATCCGATAAGCGCCCTGATTATGTCCGCACAACAATTCATCCTGATCATGAAACAAGGTCCAAACCTGCCCAGAACTTCCAGATACCACTTTAAAATCACGCCGTTCCTTAAGCGGATCATATAGCTTTTCCTTTTCAATCTTATACAATGCCTGATTGGTGCCGAAATAATAAAATCCTTTGAAAAAATCCATGGCATAACCGGTTCCCATGTTAAAGAATCCATCAAGGAAATCTACAGAGGAGTTGAAGTTCACCCTCACAATACCATTATCCAAACCACCCCATATATTACCTTCCCTATCCACAAAAACGCTCAAAACAGTATTGTTTCCCAATCCCCTGTCTTTATCAATAAGGGAAACAACCCTTCCGCTGGTGTCTGTTATCACCAATCCATTTTGAATGGTTCCAAAAACAAAATAATCGTTCTGGTATTTTGTTCCACAAAAGATATCAGCCCTTTTTAACAACGCATTTGCAGGCACCTTCCATTCCTGAAAATTTTTCATATCCCACAAATAAAGACCATCGTACATTGAGCCAATAACAATTTGGTTCTCGGATAATGCCAGGATGGTTCCCAATTGCTTGCCGGAAAAAATAGTCCCATTTACAATAGGATACAATTTATCACCTCGCACCTCCATCAGCCCTTGCTTTTCATCATTAACCAACAGCATCCCATTGACACAGTGAATGGATTCGATCCGAGAGAAAGCAGGAACAATCGAAACCAATTTATCATCTCGAAAGATACAGATGCCCTTGTCAGATTGAAAAACAACAGAGCCATTCCAATCGAAAATATTCCAATAATCACCTTGATTCTTCAGTTCATTTGTTATAGCCAAAGAAAAATACCTAAGCTGTCCCCCTGAATCGGGCTCATAATAGCCAAGCTCATTAAACGAACCTGCATAAATCCGGTCACCAATAGCCTTTACACAACGAACCACATACGGGCCCATATCCTTATGCAACTGCCAACTGACATCGTCATAAGACAATAAACCTTCTGTATTTGCAAAAAAAAGCCGATCACTCAAAACTTGAGTCACTTTCCAATTTTGTGTGCCTCCCCCATACAAACGACGGTTAAAATATTCGACATCGGGGATACCAACCTGAACAGTTTGTCCATGAGAACTTAATGGCAAACAAAAAGATAGGAGAGCTAAAAATGACAGCAGAAAAATAGACCTGGCCATAGGTGGAAAATTAAGTAAAATTCAAAAATAATAAAATCACACACTTTGCAAAACCAAAAGAGAAATCTTATTTGCTACACCGAGACCATCTCCTTGATTAACGACAAAAAGGACGAATGATTTATTAACATCTTGGATTTATTTTATAAAGAACAGTTTCGATCCTTTATGATGTGAACTTTGAGCTTTAACTGACCCTCCGCGATGAGATTAACGCCACCAGTTACTTTCCTGCCGAAAGCGGCAGAGTCGAGCATTGCTAAGTTTGCGAATTATGTTTTAGTGCTGACTGGAAATGGAACACGAATGAACGCGGATTTAGACTGATGAACATCGATTATTTGTTTTTGATTGTGGTTGTTTATGAGTTTTGAATTGAGGCGTTTTGGGGGAACTGCGAATTTTGCGAATTTATTAAATAGAGATAGGATGGACTAAAAAAGTTGAAGAGTTGAGAAGATCTGGTTCTTGAGTCAGTGTTTAAACTTTGAAGATTTTTTCACTTTGAAGAACTTTCAACGAAAGCAATGAAGTTTGCGCCCCTCCAAATTGAACCACTTTAGACAAATATTGCCACTCATGTGTTTGCCCTCCCTTTTCAGAATGGATAATCACATTGGCAGCAAGCACCACTTTTGCCTAGATTTTAAAAGCGACCTCATCGGCCGCTATTTTGGTTTAGTAGTGGAGCATAACGGGCAGTTCTTCAGACTTCTCTATCCAGGAGAGGATCTTGCAGAGTGAAATGGTTGCTTTTGGCTTGAGATGGAGGGTTTTTGCTCGCTTTGATTTGACTTTTTTTGGTTTAATTTTGTTGTAGATAGTTGAACCATTTTTTCCAGTACCACCTTATCTATTGGTAGCTCATGAAATTGATTGAACAGATAAAACAGGGTGAAAGCACACGGCTTGAGTTAAAAGAGACGTTGCCCAAGAATGATGCCATCGCAAAAATGGCAAATCTTATCCCACCAATGCCTTGATGATTTTGCTAGGATTGTTTCCTCATTGCACAATCAAATGTGCAAGGTTTAAAGGAACCACCATGTCGGTTTTTACCGATAAAAAAGAGTACGGTGGTGATATTTTCTCGATGTTGGAAAATACGCAAAGCTTTGTTTTGAACCATATCAACCTGAAAGGTGAAATCAAAGGGCTTTACCGTACTGACACCTATGAAATTCCTGTTCCAGCATTGCGCGAGGCTTTGATTAATGCCATTGTACACCGGGACTACGTAAACCAGGGGCGTGATATTAAAGTGGGTATATATGATGATATCGTAAATATTGTCTCTCCTGGAGGTTTGCCCCACAGCATCACCATGGAAGACGTTTTCAATGGGCGTAGCGAAGCGCGCAACCGGGTTGTTGCCCGTGTGTTCAAAGAACTGGGACTGATTGAGCAATGGGGCAGTGGCAT
>JAGPIS010000226.1 GCA_018054835.1 Breznakibacter sp.
ATCGTTGACCACCAACTCCGAGGAGGCTGTAAACAACGCATCCACCTTGTTGAAACGGCTCTTCACCTTCACTTGCAACAAACCCGTTACGCTCCCCAAAATCCATTTACCCTGCATTGGCCGGTAACTAACAACATATCGGGCACTAACCAGCCGGGCATCAACGCCACGCGATTCTTTGCGGATAAGCAAACGGCGGCTTTTCACCAACGACTTACGGGTGAGTTCAAAATGAACCCGCACCAAGGCATACGATTCGCTGTCGAAAAAAAGCTCACCCTCGTATTTCAGGTCACCATCATCGCCAAGTGGTTTGAATCCAACACGAAACAACATTTTCCCGTATTCATAATCAACCCCATTAAACACATAACTGAAGGGGGTGATTTGTCCATTGTGGGGTAAGAAATCCCAATATTTGGCCACATCGATGCGCGAAAAATGGTAAGGCCCCCCTTCGAGCTTGAAAACCATGTCGCTCATGACCTGTGGGGGCCGGCTTTTACGCCCTTTCACGAAGCGAACCCGTTCGTACGATTCGCGTTCGTCGTACCCACCCTTATAAAGGTCAATGGCCGCTTCGGATATCTGAATCAACTGCTGATCCTGAAATATGGACTCCCTGAAAAAACCACTCAGCACAACAGCCTTCTGCAGGTAATTGGTACTAAAGGAAGAAAAGAATTTACGGATCACATCATCGGCCTGGGCATACATCACCTTCACCTCCGGCAGCCTCACATTGGCGGCCAGCAAGGCGACATCCAGCGTGGTGTCGGATATGGCATTTGGAAAAAATTTAGGCTCGTAACCAATGGTGGAAAACCGAAGCTCATATGGGGAACGATTACCTGGCAAACGGAGCAAGTATTCCCCTTGGTTATTGGTAACTGTTCCCAACATGCTTCCCACAACGCCCACATGAACGGAGGCTAATGGCTGATGGGTTTCGGCATCCACCACCACCCCCTTGATCTTTATCTGCGGAATGGGTTCGGAAAATTTGCGGGTTTTTATGACAAACTGGTTGGTGGTTTGGAGAATCTCAAAACCGGATGAATCCAACAATTGCGTAAGTATTTCAGTCACGCCATCGTATTGCCCACAAATAGTGACCAGGGAATCGCCAGGGAAAGCAGAGGCTTGATAGGAAAAGAACACATCATATTGCTTCGACAAACTATCGAGCAACTGGCTTAATGCAATATGGTCGAAGCAAATCTGTTTTTTGGATTGACCACTCAGCGGAAGCAAAACAGTCGCAAGGGAGAGCATTAGCAAAAAACGAAGTGACATGCGACGATACCTCATAGCAAACGACTAACGGGATGGTTGCAATAAAAAGTAATTATCCCCTTTCGGTTCAAATTTGAGATCCAAGGTCAATTCAATCACACGAATCACATTTTCAAGATCATCGTGGCTAAAGGCGGCCGTTAGCAAAAGCCCGCCATGGTTCAATTGCTCGTCCAAATCGACACGAATGCCATAAACACTCTCAAGCGTTTGGCAAACATCCTCAAGGCTGCTGTTGCGGAACTCGATGCGGCGGGTTTTCCAAGCCATAAAATTGTTGTTGCGATTGATTTCGCGCACCAGACGGCGCGTTTGAAGGTCGAACCGGGCCACTTCGCCGGCCACCACATTGACCACATCATCGCCTTGAACCATATTTTGCACCACCACGGAGCCTTCCACCACAACCACTTCGAAGCTCTCGGCTGAATTATTCACATTGAAGGCGGTACCGGTGACGCGAACACTAAACTGTCCCGCATCGACCACAAAGGATTTTTCCAAACCTTTGCGAACATCAAAAAAAGCTTCGCCATTGAGCCGCACCCGGCGGGTATCGTCGTCGAAAGTAGCGGGATAGTACAATTCCGATCCCCGGTTGACATCCACCAAAGAGCCATCGGCCAATATGAGTGTAGAAGGGGTTTGTTGCAATGCTGCAAAATGCTCCCATTGGGTGGTCGGTTGATGCCTAAGTAGAAGAAAACCAACGGCCAGCCCAACCAACAGGACAAGTGCGGCTGCCATACTCCAAACCAAAGTGCGAACCCTTCGAGGGGAGGAGGAGGCATGAATGGTACGCGCCACATTTTCCCAACCCTGATCCACATTGATGGAATTCATCACCCCTGCATCAAAGCTTTTTTGCCACAACGCCTGCAACTCCACCCAAAGGGCACGGTTTTCAAAATCGGAAGCCAACCAGCTATTAAAAGCCTCGTCATCCAATATCGATTCACCAGCCAGTCGAGAGGAGATTATCTCCCATTTTTTATTCATCGGTTCCTTCATGAGAACAATCTATTTTCATACTTCACTACAAGGACAAGCCAAAAAAGCATTACCCCTATCCCTATAAAAATAAAAAACACTGCATCTGCGTCCGCAGCGCAGCAAGTTTGTCGCGCAAAAACTGCAAAGCCTTACCCATTTGGGCTTCCACTGTTTTTTGTGACAAATTGAGCATTTCGGCTATTTCGCGATATTTCTTCCCATCCACACGGCTGAGCAAAAAAATACGTTTCCGCTGGGGAGGCATTTCATCAATGGCCAAATACAATTTTTGAGCATACAAATCCTCAGTAACATCGTACTCCTCAGCCGCTTCATCCTCAACCGGACGTTTTTCATAAGCCCGCATCACCCCAGCATGTTTGATCTCGTTCATACAACTGTTGCGCACCGACACCCGCAAATACCCCTTCAACGAAGATATTTGAAGAGAGGAGCGCTTTTCCCAATACTTCACAAAAACCCCCTGCACAATATTCTGGGCGGAATCCTTGTCTTTGATCCATCGCATGGCCAACACCACCAACGGTGCATAATACAAACGAAAAGCCAGTTCAAATGAGTTTTCATCACCCGAACGGATGCCTTCCACAAGTGCTTGTTCCGATAGTTGGCCGCTATTTTTCGACAGAATCATTGACCATAGATTTGATTAAGGACAGTTGAACCGGGAAAAACCCTATTCTAAAGATAAT
>JAGPIS010000227.1 GCA_018054835.1 Breznakibacter sp.
TCATGGGCATCCGTTATGCCCAATACTTTAAGGCCGATTTCGACATCCGCTACCACGTTTATATCAACAGGGCCAACAGCTTCTCGTACCGTTTCTTTGCCGGGGTTGGCCTTCCCTATGGCAACCCGAATGTGTTACCTTTCGAGAAGAGCTATTTTGTTGGCGGCGCCAACAGCATACGCGCCTGGCCTGTACGCGGACTGGGGCCTGGGGCAAGTAAGGGGAACAACCTGCGCTACCACAACCAAACCTCCGACATGCGACTGGAACTTAATGCTGAATACAGGTTTAAACTGTTTTGGCTGCTCGAAGGGGCACTTTTTGCCGATGCCGGAAATATTTGGTCCATCAAAAAAGGGAACAGCGAAGAGGGTGGCCTCTTCAAGATAGATGAGTTTTACAAACAGGTTGCTTTAGGCGTTGGTTTTGGCACCCGCCTCGACTTCAATTATTTCATTTTCAGGGTGGATGTGGGCATCAAGGCACATGATCCGTCGCAAGACGAAGGAAGCCGCTGGGTGTTGGGCAACCAACCATTGAAATGGAACGACATGACCTTCAACTTCGCCATTGGTTATCCATTCTGATAATCCACATAAGAAAAGGGGTCTTTTGACCCCTTTAGTGCTTTGCGCGGAGAAGTTCCACTTCCCGTCTCTTCATTCAAAGTACTGATGCCTGTTTTGGAGTTACCCAACCCATGGCTAAACACTCAAATGTGTCTCCGTTAATATCATCTCTTTTTTCGTCCTTATAACAAATAGTTTAATGATTAACGAATCAAAGTTAAATCATCCATCAATCAATGTCAATAAAAAAGGGAGCAAAAAGCTCCCTTCAATAGAAATATTTTTATTGATCAAACACGCTGGGCAGAACCCAAAACATTGATGTTTTTGTGTTTGTAAACTTCTTTCAAAGTATCGCGTGCTGGACCCAAGTATTTACGTGGATCGAACTCACCTGGATTGGACGCAAACACCTTACGGATGGCTGCAGTCATAGCCAAGCGACCATCGGAGTCGATGTTGATTTTGCACACAGCCGATTTGGCAGCGCGACGCAATTGCTCCTCAGGAATACCAACAGCAGCTTTCAAGGCACCACCAAAGGCATTGATTTGGTCAACATACTCCATAGGTACTGAAGAAGCACCGTGCAATACGATTGGGAAACCAGGAATGCGTTTTTCGATCTCTTCAAGAATATCAAAACGCAATGGAGGAGGAACCAAACGACCATTTTCGTCTTTGGTGCATTGCTCAGGCGTGAATTTGTGGGCACCATGCGAAGTACCAATTGAGATGGCCAATGAATCAACACCGGTTCTCTTCACGAAATCCTCTACTTCTTCGGGGCTGGTATAAGTTGAGTGCTCAGCAACCACATCATCTTCGATACCGGCCAAAACACCCAATTCGCCTTCAACGGTAACACCATGGGCATGTGCATACTCTACCACTTTTTTAGTCAAAGCCACGTTGTCTTCGTAAGAGTGGTGCGAACCATCGATCATCACCGAGGAGAAACCATTGTCGATACACTCTTTGCAAAGCTCAAAAGTATCACCGTGATCCAAGTGCAACACGATTGGAATCTCACAACCCAACTCTTTCACATACTCCACAGCACCTTTAGCCATATTACGCAACAAAGTTGCATTGGCATATTTGCGGGCTCCTGAAGAAACTTGCAAAATCACAGGCGATTTAGTCTCAACACAAGCTTGCAGGATAGCCTGCATTTGCTCCAAGTTATTAAAGTTGTAGGCTGGAATTGCATATCCACCGGCTACTGCTTTTGCAAAAAGGTCTTTGGTATTTACCAAACCCAGCTCTTTGTAACTGATTGCCATTTTCGTTATTATTTATGTTAATAAGTAAGTTTTTTCATCAATTGATCTACGATCAAAAATGGATTGTCAAAATTAAAAAAAGCAACCTATTAATACAACGCATCAACCACGTTATTTAAACAAAGAATTAAAAATAATCCTTTATTTTACTAACAAAACCTAATTTTAATTAATTTCCGAAGCTCTCACAACCATAATTCTTACAGACTCTCAGCTGCCGGCCCCATCAATTGACAAACCATAGATTATACCGTCCTCAATCTGCAAGTTAAACAAAGAGATGCCCCCTTTAGTTCATCAAATATATTCAATATCCACATCCTTGAGGAACTTTTCCTCCAACAGCCGACAGATGCGTTTCACCACGCTGCGCCTAATCTCCAGCTCCACCGGAAGGTTCGGATCCTGATGGGCAATATTGATGCCTGTCCCGTTAAGGAAATGGATGCGATCACTTTCGAAAAAAAGTTTCACGATCCGTTCAGCAGGCCCGTTACCCAACCGGTCTTCGGGACGGTAATTTTCCAGCAGCTTCAACACCTTACCCAATGTCAATATACCTTCGGTGACCAGGCTGAACCCATCCACATAGGAGAGCGGCGGCAATTCGGGGTCGGAAACATCCATCCCCTGGTCGAAACAGAGTGCTAGTTCACGGGCAATGATTTCAGCAGAGGTACCTCCTGCAATAATCTTTTTCCCGTTGAATTGCTGAACCTTCAGGGCATAGTTCAAATCGTTGCGCACATCGAACGGCGGACCCGTAACCAGCAACAGCTTGCGCGGCTCGCGGAAATAAACCACCCCCGCCGAGGTGTCGTCGCTGGGTCGGCTACCATCATTGGCACTGGCCATATTGACAAGCTTGCGGGCCAAAACGGCCGATGATGAAAACGGGGAGGCCGCCACCAGATTCATCACATAACGTTTAAGATTGTCGTATCCCCAACCAAAGGGATGGGCTCGGCTCCCCATGCCCGACTGCACCAGCCCGTCGGTCCAAAAGAAGATGCGAAACTCCATGGAGGCCTTGAAGGTGCAGATGCGCAACCGCTTACGGCAGCGTTCATCGTCGATGAGTTCGTAACGCCATCCGGGATCCACCTCCTTGATGCCCGACATAATCAGGCAACATGGATTATCGT
>JAGPIS010000057.1 GCA_018054835.1 Breznakibacter sp.
TTTAATTAATTATTTTTGCTCACAAATAACAAAGTAACATTAAAACAAACAGATATGACAAAAGGACATCCTAAAGGACTCATTGCGGCAGCGCTGGCGAACATGGGGGAACGCTTCGGTTTCTACATCATGATGGCAATCTTATCCCTATTTCTAATTTCAAAATTTGGCTTGGAAAAAACCCCAGCAACAATTATTTATGCTGTTTTCTATGCTTTAATTTATTTGTTGGCACTTGTAGGTGGATTGATAGCCGACAAAACTAAAAAATACAAAAAAACCATTACAGCAGGCCTTCTATTGATGACATTAGGCTATATCCTCATTGCGATACCAACGCCCACACCAGTTCCGAATTTTGCACTGTATCTTACAATGACTTGTTTGGGATTATTTGTCATCGCATTTGGTAACGGACTCTTCAAAGGAAACTTACAAGCCGTTGTTGGTCAAATGTATGATAATCCTGAATATTCACACAAAAGGGATAATGGATTCCAACTTTTCTACATGTTTATCAACGTAGGGGCACTTTTTGCTCCGCTAATTGCAGTGGGTATTAGAAACTGGTGGGTTGAAAAAAACGGATTCATCTACAATTCAGATCTTCCTTCGCTGTGTCATAAATTTATCAACAATGACCTATCGCCTGAAGCAACCCAGCGATTCCAAGATTTGTCACTTCAAGTTTGCAAAAACGGTAATGCCTATACCGACTTAACTGCATTTGCAAATGACTACCTCAACGTTTTTAACACAGGCTTCCATTTTGCGTTTGCCGCGGCAATTTTTGCCATGTTGATTTCACTTGCTGTATTCATCAAAAACAAAAAGAATCTTCCTGACCCTTCAGATAAAAAAGCCAAAACAACCAATAACTCCGAACAGAAAGAGGTGACGATGGATACTAAAGAAGTTCGCCAAAGACTTTATGCCCTATTTTCTGTATTTGCGGTCGTTATTTTCTTCTGGTTCTCGTTCCACCAAAACGGCGTCACTCTAACCTTCTTTGCCAATGATTATACCGATTTAAGTATGATCAATATTGATTTAGGTTTTACTAGTATCAAAGGAGCAGAGATATTTCAGTTTTTCAATCCATTCTTTGTTGTATTTCTTACTCCAGTTGTAATAGGTCTATTTGGTTGGCTAAAAGCGAAAGGCATTGAACCATCAACACCTAAAAAAATTGCAATCGGAATGGGTATTGCTGCATTAGCTTTTCTTGTTATGGCCATTGGATCAAAAGATCTACCTAATGCAGATGAAGTGAGAGCAATGGGTGGTCTTACTGACAGCATGCGTATTACGCCATTTCTCCTGATTGGAACTTATTTCATATTGACTGTAGCTGAACTATTCATAAGCCCTTTAGGACTTTCGTTCGTTTCTAGAGTTGCACCTCCTCAATACCAAGGCATTATGCAAGGTGCTTGGCTGGGAGCCACTGCATTAGGTAACCAATTATTGATTTTTGGCACAATTTTCTATGAGAACATTCCAATTTGGGCAACTTGGGTTGTATTTGTGGTAGCCTGCTTAATATCGATGTTCACCATGATGTTTATGTTAAAATGGCTTGAGCGCATCGCCAAATAAAGAATAAAACACTACTAAAAAAGGAGGCTAGAGGCCTCCTTTTTTTATTTAGTTCATTTTATCGCGAAGAATCAGCATGGGATGCTGCGGCTTGAGAACCATCTGTTTGGTGAAGCTGGGTTTGAAGAGTCTATCCAAGAACTTCAGGTCGTGACGAACCAATGTGGCAAAATTGGAATCGTGTTCTTCCATGAAATCAAGTATCGCCTGCCGGATATCTTCCCCCTCCACAAAATGGAAACTGATGCGAACGCCTTTCAAGTAACTGGCCAGCTGCTGTTCCACCTGCAATCGGTTCACATACTCAGCACCCAAAACATTCACAAAGAGCATCTCAGAGCCACACTTAGAGGCAATTGACAACAGAGGTTTCATCAACTCCTCATTTTCCATGCTCTTCATATCGGTGGCAAAGGTAATCCGCTCGGGACGCCGGTAAGTGATATGTCCCGGAACCACCAACAAAGGAGCTTTCACGTGCTTGATCACTTCATAAGTGTTGCTTCCCAAAAGAAAATACTCAACTGCCGACTCGCCTTTGCAGCCCATCACCACAATGTCGTAACTGGACGCCTCCAACTCGGTGCGCACGGCATCGACCAAGGAACCGAAACAGCTGACAATTTTTATTTTGGCCTCAGGCATCCTTTTTTGAAGGAAAAATAGGTCGGAGTTTAGCTTCTCAACACTTTCAGCAGCCAGTTCCTCTTTCACCTGCACGATATAGGGCGTGCCACTGAATTCGATGTCATAAGCATTTAGCAGGGTGAAATGGGCATCGGCATGTTCAAACAACTTGAGCGCATAAAGGGCGGCATTACGCGCAGTGTCTGAAAAATCGGTCAAAAGGATAATGTTTTTCATATCATGGATTTTAAGGGTTTAACAACCAATAGATATATCGTGCTTCATAGCTTACAATCCAACATAGCCAATCCCTAAACCAACAACAAACCCTCTGCTTTGATTGGTTTAACTAAATACAATATAATGAAAAAAAATCCATTTAGCAAATAAAAAAGACCCAAGCGCAGGGTCACAACAGGCGCATCATGGTGAAAGTCCCTTCAATGCCCTGCTCGTCATCGCTGATGCCCTCTATCCTGTCGTAATCTACAATGGTTCCGCTGCGCTCATCGAAATAATAATCAAACCCATCCTCCACATCAATGAATTGGTACGAAAGGCATTCAAAAGTGACGCGATCGTCGAAAACCGAACCTTTGACATCCACGGAGATGATAAATTCACCCTCATCGAAGATAAGCTCAGTATAAACCAAGGTCCCGGTAATGGTGTTGCCCGACTGTTTCAATACCGCCACACCATAATCGCAACCAAAGTCAAAATGCTCAAAAAAAGACCAATGCCCTGACAAATCCATAGAAAAAAAATAGCCGGTAATGAAACTGTCTCATTACCGGCGTAAAACTATTGATTAAAATGCGATTATGCAATGGCAGCATTAATCATAAAGGTGGCGGCAAAGCCCAGAATCGCGTATAGCTCGGGGAATACAGCCAAAATCAATGTATTCCCAAACACATCGTATCCTTGGCCGATGCCATTGATGCCATTGGCACAAACCTGTCCTTGACGAATGGCTGAGAACAAACCAACAAAACCAAGCGCCAAACCGGCACCCAAAACGGCTGCTGCCTGAAACCACGTGATTTGAGGCGTCAGAATACCCGAAAGGATAAAGTAACCGCCAAAACCATACAAACCTTGCGTACCCGGCAAAGCACTCAACACCAGAAAATTACCAAAGGCCTCCGGCTTTTTGCGCATGGCACCAATGGCCGCATTGCCACCAATGGTGACACCATAAGCACTGCCGATGCCTGTCAAGGCCAACATCAATCCAATACCAATATAAGCTAAAATAATAGGTTCCATAATTCTTTTGTTTTATGTGTTTATAATTTAATGATTAGATTTCTGAAAAGGTGAATAGGCTTTTCCGCCTCCGGCAAAACCGGCATTTTTAAAGAACTCCACAAAGGTTAGACGCATGGGGTGAACAAAGGAACCCAGTGCCGACATAAAAATATTCAAGCTGTGCCCGATAATGAGGATCAGCCCGGTTATGATGACATTCAACACCGGCACATCGGGACTCAAATCAAAGGCCAGCTTATTGAACACAAGACCTAAAATACCACTGGAGAGCCCCAAGGCGAACAAACGGATGTACGACAATATATCCCCGGCAAAACCGGTCACCATATTGTAGGAGTCCCACAACCCGGCTCCAATATTGACCAGCACATTCCGTTTGGGATGATTGAAGATAAAAATTCCCAAGGCACTAAGACCCAAAAGCACCAAATGCAAAGGCCCGAAAAGTTGGTCGAGGGCAAACATGATGGCTGTTGACACAATCACCACAATCCAGCCCCAAGTGGCAAACGAGTAGGTAAAACCATCCTGAATGGTTTGGTTAATGCCTTTGAGCACCATGCCAAATATGATTTGCACAAAGCCAAGGCCCAGCGCAAAATTAAACATCTGGTCGTCGGAGAGCATCATCTGCTGAAGGTTGTTTAACGCAGGCCACTCGATATTGGTCAGCTTGACCCCGAAAAAGGTACCGGTCAATGCGCCAAACAATACAGTGGACAAGCCCAACCATTGCAACAGAGCCATATAGGGTTTCATGCTACCTTTTAGCTTGGCGCGGGCAACCGTGGCACCAATGGCAAACAGTAGGCCATACCCGGCATCACCCAGGCAGAAGCCAAAAAAGAGCAGGAAGAAAGGCGCAAAAAATGGCGTTAAATCCAGTTCCATATAGGCAGGAAGCGCAAAAAGCTTCCCAATGGGTTCGAACAGTTTGGCAAATGGGCCGTTCTTCAACAAAATGGGTGGACGATCCTCCTTTTGCGCTTCCGAAGAGAGATAAACCACGCCGGCCTTATTGAGCCATGCCTCCACCTCAGCAACGCGAGGTGCCGGCACAAAACCTTCGAGCTGCATCAGCGAGCCACCCGCCTTTTCGTTGGTATGCAACACCGCCATCTCGGTTTGGAGTCGATCGGTGAGGGAAGCCTGGTAAGCCTTCAGCAAATCCAACCCTGAAACGGCATATTGATCCAACAATTTCTCTTGTTGGGCAATTTCATCGTTTGCGGTACGCAACTCCATCTCGATACCCGCCAACGATTTAAACGGAAGCTTGATCTCTTCGGCATCCATATCGGGCAGCACATCCCCTTCGCGCAAAAATGCCACAAAAGAGATGTAATTTTTCTCATCCGAGACTACCGATATGGGCAACAACTCCTCCCAACCGGCATTGTACTTGCTGGCAGCACACTGGAAAAAACGGGTATCAACCCCCACCTCCTGAAGCTGTTCAATCGACTCCCAGGAAAAATTCCCCCAGGGTTCGAACTGGCGCAGCTCTTTCTCCAGCACACTCTTGTGCTGCTCCAGCGCTTCCAGTTGCCCCTGTGTGTTTTTCACAGCAGTCATCAGTTCCCGGCCTGAAGGCAAGCCAGAAACAACGGCCTGGGTATTGCCAACATAGCGACTTTCGAGAAATAAAATCATCCGGGCAAGCTCCTGGCTTTCGCGCAGGTCGTCCTGCATCTGCAAAGAGGGCTCATTTTTGCTCTCCATGATGTGCAACACGCCCAGCGATTTCATCTCGTCCAAAAAGGCACTATACTCGGCATGGTAAACCAGGAAAGCATATTTGTGCATTTTAACAATCATAACGCCACCTCCTGTTCTTTTCTACCTTTCACAATTTTTTGTGCCGACTTGGAGAGGTTTTCCTCATCTTCGATAAAACGTTTTATCTTCCGGATGGCATCGTTGTAACCCGGAATCTGAACCTTTTCGTAAAGATTCACCTTCTGGGTGCTTTTCTTACGGGCATGGTCGAGCAGGTTCATCTTCTGGATAAACACCTCCTGCTCAATGGCAATGGCCGCCAGCTCTTTCACCAGCGCAACCCCGTCGAAGATCCATAAAGGACGGTCAAAAATAAAAAACGGCACCACTTCAAATTCGATGTGCTCCAGTGCGGGAGTTTTCACCCCGGCCAGCTTTTTAAAGGCCAACTGCACATCTTTGATCTTCACCAAAGAGACATCGAACTCCCCCCACAGGCGAACCATATCGTCGTAAGAAGCTATTTTATCGTGAAGCTGTTTTTCAAGTTCATAAGCCCTGTCCTTTGCCTTCTTCACCTCCACGCGCAGTGCCGACTCCTTGTTCTTCAGGGTTGGCAACGCCCGTTCGCGAACCTTGAGCTGTTTCTCAAGGCTTTGGAGCGAAGTTTTATTGTATTGAAATTTAACTGACACGGCAGGTAATATTTAGTTAAACGAAGGATTAATTCTCCCAATACAGATCCATAAATTCCTGTTTGATGCCCACTTCAGCAGCCGAAAAATACCTGCGGAACAAACTCCAGGTATCTTCCAACATTTGTGTGGTATCGATGTTGACATCGATGGCCAGGATGTTTTGCGAATACTCTTTGGCAAACTCCAGCGTACGCTCATCGTAATCGGTCAAATCGAAACCATTTTCCATCTTGGTGCGCGCATTGGCGGCATCGGCATAAAGACGAATGGCGGCATTCATCACCTGGGGATGGTCGGCCCTGGTTTGTTTCCCGGCCACCAGCTGCTTGAGACGCGACAGGGAGCGGAACGGATCGACAATCACCTTCCCAATTTCCGCATCGCGGCGCAGGAAGAGCTGCCCCTCAGTGATGTAACCGGTATTGTCGGGGATGGCATGGGTGATATCGCCCCCATTCAACGTGGTAACAGCAATGATGGTGATGGAACCCCCTTCGGGGAACTGAACCGCCTTCTCATAAATCCTTGCCAAATCGGAATAAAGCGACCCGGGCATGCTGTCCTTCGATGGAATCTGGTCCATACGGTTCGAAACGATACTCAGGGCATCGGCAAACAGGGTCATATCGGTTAGTAACACCAGCACCGTTTCATTCTTGTCAACCGCAAAGTATTCAGCCGCCGTCAGCGCCATATCGGGCACCAGCAGGCGTTCCACAGGCGGATTATCGGTAGTGTTCACAAAGCTGATAATTCGGTCGAGCGCACCAGCATTGTCGAACACATTTTTAAAATAGAGGTAATCATCGTTGGAGAGCCCCATCCCGCCCAGGATGATCTTGTCGGCCTTAGCGCGCAAAGCCACGTTGGCCATCACTTGATTGTAGGGCTGATCGGGGTCGGCAAAGAAGGGGATCTTCTGCCCGGTCACCAAGGTGTTGTTGAGGTCGATACCAGCAATACCAGTGGCAATAAGCTGCGAGGGCTGCTTGCGCCTCACAGGATTCACCGATGGGGAACCAATGTCGCGGGTTTCGCCTTCCACCTCAGGACCTCCATCAATGGGGTCGCCATAGGCATTGAAAAACCGTCCGGCGAGCTGGTCGCCTACCTTCAGTTGGGGTGGATGGTTTAAAAACACCACTTCGGCATTGGTGGGGATCCCTTCGGTTCCGGCAAAGACCTGCATGATCACATCATCGCCCATGATTTTCACCACCTGCGACAACCGGCCATGCACCAGGGCCAGCTCATCATACCCCACATCGGTCGCCTTCAGCGAAACAGTTGCTTTGGTGATGTTGGTCAGCCTGGTATATATTTTTTGAAAAGCCTGAGTTTCCATATTTTAATCGTTTTAATAGCTTAGGCTGTTATTAGTTCATTTTCTCATTTAACAAGGCCGCAATGGTTTGCTCGTAACCACTGAATTTTTCCGATTTGAATTCGGAGTAGTTCATCTGCTTGAACTCATTGATCACCTGTTTGAAGAAGTTTTGCACATCTTCGAAGCTGTCGAAATTGAGTTTGGCACTGTTCACTTCCAACACCTTCTCAAGCATGTATTGCTGGCGATCCATGGGTGTGGAGGCATCAATCTTATCGAAGGCATCCTGCTGAAGAATCACGAAGTCGATCAATTCTCCCTTCCAGAAACGCTCATGGAATTCGATGGGCACACCATCATCACCCAGAATGTTGATCTGTTCCTTAGCTTCTTTACCCCTCAACAACAAATCCTTGGCTGTGATGACCTGATTAAGCCATCCTTCGCTCACCTTTTCGGCCAGATAGGTTTGCACTTCGGGATACTCCAAATACTTGGAATAGGAGTCGATGGCATCGATGGCCGGGTAGCGCTTGCTATCGGCTCGCGCCTGCGAAAGACCATAGAAACAACGGGCTGCCTTGCGGGTCGATTCCGTCACCGGCTCTTTGAGGTTACCTCCTGCAGGCGACACCGTTCCAATAAAGGTGATGGATCCGGCAGAACCATTGTTCAAATAAACATAACCGGCACGGGAATAGAAGTTGGAAACCACCGCCGACAAGTCCATCGGGAAGGCATCGGGTCCGGGCAGTTCTTCTAAGCGGTTCGACATTTCGCGCAGCGCCTGTGCCCAGCGGGAAGTGGAATCGGCCATCAGCAAAACCCTCAACCCCATGGCGCGGTAATATTCACCCAGCGTCATAGCAGTATAAACAGAAGCCTCTCGGGCTGCCACCGGCATATTGGAGGTATTGGCAATAATCACGGTACGTTCAATCAGCTTACGCCCGGTGCGTGGGTCATCCAAGTGGGGGAACTCGGCAAAGACCTCCACCACCTCATTGGCCCGTTCACCACAGGCGGCAATAATCACAATATCGGCTTCCGCCTGCTTGGAGATGGCATGTTGCAAAACAGTCTTGCCCGTTCCGAAAGGCCCGGGAATAAAACCCGTACCCCCTTCGGTGATGGGGTTGAGCGTGTCGATGCAACGCACACCAGTTTCGAGCAGGCGCGATGGGCGGGGTTTATTGCGATAGGCACGCACGGCCATCTTCACAGGCCACTTTTGCACCATGGTAACTTTGATCTCATGCCCATCGGCATCCACAATATGCGCCATGGTGTCATCCACCTTGTACTGGCCTTCGGGAACAACCATTTTTACGGTATATGAGCCCTCCAACTTGAAGGGAACCATGATTTTGTGGGGCATGTTGTTTTCATTAACCTCACCAATCCAGTCTCCGGCCACCACCTGATCGCCCACCTTGGCTATGGGATGGAAATCCCAAAGAGTGTCGCGATCCAAAGGGTCGGTATATTCACCCCTTTTCAGGAAGACACCGTCCATCTTGTCAAGATCATTTTGGAGTCCGTCATAATTTTTCGAAAGGATTCCTGGACCGAGTGTCACCTCAAGAAGATGGCCTTCGAAAAACACAGAGGTTCCAATTTTCAATCCGCGGGTACTCTCAAACACCTGGACATAAGCATTTTTACCCATTACTTTGATCACCTCGGCCATCAGATTGGCTTCGGGATGCTGGATAAAGCAAATTTCATTTTGAGCCACAGGTCCACTGACCTCGACAATCACCAGGTTTGCAATAATTCCGGCAACCTTACCGGTCGTTTTATCTTTTCTTTCCATGGCTAAATTTAAATTCTTCAGGAAAATCATAACTGTTTTGCAACTCGGCAATCAGTTTTTCAAATAACTCACGACCCCGTTTTTCATCCAGGGCACTCCAACGTTCCACGACAAAGAGTTTGAGAACGAAGGCCAATATTTTTTCAACACTGAAATAGTGGAAGAAAGTAACCTCTTCGTAGAAGTTCCAACGCAAGATGTCGAGCCGCATTTCCCGCTCTTGAAGATTGGTCATTTCAAAAATTTGCAGGAGCTGGTCAAGATGGCCAATTTCGCCTGAAAGGCCAAAATCGCGAGCCCGGCTTTTCTTCAGCGCCTCCACCATATCGTGTTCGCCCACCAGGCTATTGGCCACGGGGATATCAAACTTACGACCCAACAAAGCGGTAAAAACATTGCGCGATTGTTGCTCAAAATCGGCATATTGAATCAGGAAATCATTTTTGGATTCCTTCAACATCGCATACCAACCGGTCGCCAACTCTTTTTCAGCTTCCACCCGGGCAGGTTTTTCATCGGCATCGAAAAAACGCAGGATAAAATCCTCTAGGTACGGTTCCACGCCGAGTGAGGGATCGTCGGCCACATTGATGCCATTGGTGATGTACTCTACCATTTCGATGGAATACTTTCCCCGATCGTCGAAGGCACTCTCCTTCTTGTAAAGCCGATTGAGGATGTT
>JAGPIS010000228.1 GCA_018054835.1 Breznakibacter sp.
TTTTTTGATTAGGCTTTTTTGGCAGTTTTGGCCTCAAAAGAGGCTGGTTTCTTGTCAGGAAAAGTGACAAGATGTCGGTTTAAGGTGCTGGTTACCGTCATATTGTGTCGTGGGAGTGATGATGTGCCAATAAAGGTTAAAATGATGGCGTGGTGGTGACATGGTTTGCTGTTTTGTTTAATCTATTTGCTACCTTTGCGGATTGTAAAATTATTAAATTAAATCAGGCGATTATGTCAGTAGCAATGAGCCGGACCAAGAGAGTTACCACCCATGTTTTGAGTGAAATGAAACTGAAGGGTGAAAAGATTGCCATGTTGACGGCTTACGATTATTCGTTGGCCAAAATAGTGGACATGGCGGGAATAGATGTAATTTTAGTGGGCGATTCGGCATCGAATGTTATGGCCGGTTGGGAAACCACCTTGCCCATCACGCTCGACCAGATGATTTACCATGGAGCCTCGGTTGTGCGTGCTGTCAACAGGGCTTTGGTGGTGGTGGATCTTCCTTTTGGTACTTACCAAGGTAATTCAAAGGAGGCGCTGAACTCTTCCATCCGTATCATGAAAGAGACGGCTGCCGATGCGGTCAAGCTGGAAGGTGGCAGTGAAGTGCTGGAGTCTGTTTCCCGTATTTTGAGTGCAGGTATCCCTGTGATGGGCCATCTGGGCTTAACCCCGCAATCGATTCATAAATTTGGCACTTACAGTGTGCGTGCCCGTCAGGAGGAAGAAGCGAAAAAGCTGATTGAAGATGCCCATCTGCTTGAGGAGGCTGGTTGTTTTGCGTTGGTGTTGGAGAAGATTCCTGCCGACTTGGCCGGAAGGGTGGCCTCGGAACTTAAAATCCCGGTGATTGGCATTGGTGCTGGTGGACAGGTGGATGGACAGGTGCTGGTGCTACACGACATGCTGGGCATCACGCATGAGTTTTCACCACGTTTCCTGCGCCGCTACAGCAACCTGTTCGACGAGATAACAGGTGCCGTTGGGGGTTATATCCAGGATGTGAAAAGCCAGGATTTCCCTAATGAAAAGGAACAGTACTGATCATTAATATAATGCATGGTCGCTTGCCGAGGCGTGTTGTGTGTCCGGAACGTTTGTATGGGGGTTGTGATATTGACGGTCGGATTATTTAGTTGTATGGATTTTTACAAATTTTATTTATTGAATTATTCGTTCCCCTTAGGGGAAAGCCGTAAACTCTAATTATTACAAATGAAACCATTGGATATTTTATACGAAGACAATCACATTATTGCGGTTAATAAAACCAACTCCGATATTGTGCAAGGTGACCAAACCGGCGATGAGCCGTTGAGTGAAATGGTCAAGCAGTACATCAAGGAGAAATATAAGAAGCCCGGAGAGGTTTACCTGGGTGTCGTGCACCGGTTGGATCGCCCTGTAAGCGGGGTGGTGCTGTTTGCCCGCACCAGCAAGGCATTGATCCGGCTCAATAAAATGTTTCAGGAGAAGAGTGTTAAAAAGACCTATTGGGCTATTGTGAAGAATCTTCCGCCGGATGAGGAGGGGGAATTGCGCCACTTTATCAGTAAAAATAGTGAGAAAAACCGGGCCAATGTGTTTTCGAAACAACGCTCGGGCAGTAAGGAGGCTATTTTGAATTACCGCCTGATGTCGCGTTCGTCCAACTACTATTTACTTGAGGTGGATTTGCAGACTGGCCGCCATCATCAGATTCGGGCTCAGCTGGCCAAAATCGGTTGTCCCATCCGCGGCGATTTGAAATATGGTTATCCCCGTTCCATCGAAGGGGGCGGCATCAACCTACATGCCCGCCGTATTGAGTTTATGCACCCGGTGAAAGAGGAAAAAATCGTCATTGTGGCTAAAACACCCAAAGGTGAGCCCCTTTGGAATGAATTCTCTAATATGATGAAATAAAAAAATCCCCAAATGCAGGAGCGCATTTGGGGATTTTTTTATTCTGTCAGGTTTTCGGGTACAAAGGCCAGCGGCAGCAGGTCGATGGCTGCCGGAATATTGTAAACGGTCGATTCGCCCACCAGCCATACTTGCATGGGGGCGGTTTGCCGTTTTTCAGTTTCCAGCATCACCTGGCGGCAGGCTCCACAAGGCGATATGGGTGTTTTGACATAGCCGTTCGTGTTTTTGGCTACAATAACCAAGTGTTTTACCGCAACCCCTGGGTTTTTGGCGTTGGCATAAAAAAGAGCCACCCGTTCGGCGCACAATCCCGAAGGGTAGGCGGCGTTTTCCTGGTTGCTTCCGGAGAACAACTCCCCGTTTTCCAGCAGCAGGGCTGCCCCAACTTGGAATTCGGAATAGGGCGCATAGGCTTTTTCTGCCGCTTCCCGCGCCATCACGATCAGGTCTTTTACCTCATCGGGCAGGTTGTTTTTCGCAGATGAGGTGGTGACTATGTTGATTTGGTTAAATGCCATTTTGTTTACGATTGCTGATGTTAGGTGAAAATTAATCCAAAGTTATATAATTTTCTGTGATGTAAATAAATCATTTCCTTTTTAACTTGATTCATCTCCTGCTTTTTTCCCTTTTGTGATATTTCCTTTTTTTTATCTTTGTTGCCGATGAATTTGTTTTATGGCATTTTTGAAAAAAATGATGGATATGAGATATAAGATGTTGCGTTTAGGAGTTGTTTGTTTTGTTTTTTTGTTAACCCAGCAGGTTTTTGCCCAGCGTATATCCCGTAGAGAGTATGTTGAGTCGTACAAAGATTTGGCTTTGAAGGAGATGAAGCGGTCGGGGATTCCGGCCAGTATCACGTTGGCGCAAGGGATTTTGGAGTCGGATTGCGGCAATAGTGTGCTGGCAAAAAAATCGAACAACCATTTTGGCATTAAATGCCACAACGATTGGACTGGCGGCAAGGTTTACCACGATGATGATCGCAAGAACGAGTGTTTTCGAAAATACAAGTCGGTTTATGAGTCTTTTGTTGACCATTCCGATTTTTTGACGGG
>JAGPIS010000058.1 GCA_018054835.1 Breznakibacter sp.
TTGATGGTAATGGTGGCGCCGGTTTCCAGGGCGATCTTCTCACATTCGGCCAGCAGGGCTGCATCGGGCTGCAACGATTTGGGGCCTACGATGCGTACATCCATCCCCATCTTGGCTCCTCCCACCAACAAGGAGTTGGCCATGTTGTTGCGGGCATCACCCAGGTAGGCAAACGAAACCAAGTTGAGTGGCATATTGGAGTGCTCCTGCATGGTGAGGAAATCGGCCAATATTTGCGTTGGATGAAATTCATCGGTCAAGCCGTTCCACACGGGCACGCCGGCATATTGGGCCAACTCTTCCACAATGGACTGGCCATATCCGCGATACTCTATGCCATCGTACATGCGTCCCAAAACGCGCGCGGTGTCTTTCATCGACTCCTTATAGCCAATTTGCGAGCCCGATGGCCCCAAATAGGTGACATGCGCCCCCTGGTCGTAGGCAGCCACTTCGAAGGCACAACGGGTACGAGTGGATGTTTTTTCAAATATCAGTGCGATATTCTTGCCTTTCAACCGGGGCTGTTCGGTACCGGCGTATTTGGCATTTTTGAGATCCTTGCTCAAATCAAGCAAAAATTTAATCTCCTGTGGTGTAAAATCCAGCAATTTGAGGAAGTGTCGGTTTCTTAAGTTAAAAGCCATATTCTTGAGTATTGGTTATGATATCAATTTTAATGTCACTTTAAATCAACTCTTTGCATCATACTTGTGCAAATCGGCCTCGTCGTACTCTTGGGTGATTTTGGTGCCATAGGCCTTGTCGGTCAGTTTTTTGCTTTCGGTGATGATGCTCTTCTCGCCACCTTTTTCAATAAAAGAGAGTGCCGCCTTTATTTTTGGAGCCATGCTGCCTTCCCCAAATGTACCACTATTATAATATTGAATGGTGTCGCGATAATTCAGGAATTCCAAAATCTTTTGATCGGGTTCGCCAAAATTGGCATATACAAAGGGCACATCGGTGAGGATGTAAAACTCATCGGCACCAATTTCGGCAGCCAGCAATGCTGACGCCAGATCTTTGTCAATAACCGCTTCCGTGGGGCGCACTTGGTTGTTTTCGTCACGGTAAACAGGCACGCCTCCGCCACCCACCGCAATGATGATGGTACCTTCCCGGGCATTCTTTTCTATCACCTGGCAATTCATGATCTTTTGTGGCGTTGGCGATGGCACCACCCGACGGTAACCACCCACCTGCTTTTTCTCCTCCTTGAAGGTCCAACCCTTGGCAACCGCCAAGGCATCAGCTTCCTGCTTCGACACGGTTTTTCCAATCCGTTTGGTGGGGTTTTTAAAGGCCTCATCCTCAGGATCCACCTCCACCATGGTCATCAGGGTCAAAACTTCCCGATGCAGGCCATGTTTGACCAGCACATTTTTCAAGGCCCGCTCAATCATGTAACCGATGCCGCCCTGTGAGTCGGCCACGCACACATCCAACGGCATCTGCGGAATGCCATAGAGCTGCTCGCCGGCATCGTTGCGCATCACAATATTACCCACCTGGGGGCCATTGCCATGCGACAACACAATATTATACCCCTGTTGAATCAGAAAAACAATGTTTTCGAGGGTTTCGGTGGTGTTGTCCTCCTGCTCACCGATGGTTCCTTTTTGATTGTCGCGCAGAAGGGCGTTGCCCCCCAGCGCAATAACTGCCAATTTATTCATAGATTCCTTTTGATTTATTTCGAGTTAGAGTGATTAGGCATACATTTTGTCTTTATTAAAACAGCAACTTGTCAACCTCTGATTATTCCTTATGAGCCAGATTTTTAATGCGTCATTTTTAAAAAACAGTGTTGAATACTTCAGCGATTTACTCTTTTCTGCCATTTCTCAAAATGACAGATATCATCAGTTATTATTTCACATCCCAAATTCACACTTACCTCTTGGCCAAACCGCCCTTCCCCCTTTTCTTTTGACGAATGCCGGGATTCCTTTTATCAACGGTCGGGCAGGGAGTCAGTTTAAAACTACTTTTGTCCATTATCGAATAATATGAAACGGAATTTATTGATCATTTTGGTGCTAATGGCGGGTCTTATGGGTTGCTCCTCGCACTCGAATATTGATGATACCCCAAAAAATGGTTTCATCAAATACAGTGTGAGCTACTCCGAAGGATTGAAAAACAACAGTTTGTACTCCTTTTACCCAAAGGAACTGACCTCTGTTTTTAAGGACGACCATTTTAAGATTCAAGCAAAGGGGGCATTGAACATGTACCAGTTCGAGCTGATCAACTCAGGTGCCGACAGTACATTTGCCCTAATCCAATTTTTCGACCAAAAGTTCATCTGTTCACTCAACTCTTCCGACAACAACAAGTTAAGCGGCCTTCTTTCGTCTGCCACAGTCCAATTTTTCGCCGATTCGGTGAGTAATATTGCCGGACTGAACTCCTCCTTGATGACCATTGATTTCAACAATCCCGAAAAAACCAAAATATCGGTTTATTACGCCAACAATAAATCCATCACCGCAAACAAAGATGTCTATTCTTTGATACCAGGCATCGTCACACGCATGTGCATCGAGCACACTGGCAACCAAATTGTCATCAATGCACAGGAAATAAAAGAGCAGGAAATCGAAGAGGCCGAATTTGCCCGTCCGTTGGATTTCCGTAAAACAGAACAGGAAGAGATCCACAACATGTTGATGGCCTTAATCAACTGATCCGCCCCTTTGGGTTCATAGGTAAAACACCAATTACCTCTCTTTCTGTGTTAAACGCGTTGATTCGTGAAATCCTTAATATCCCCTTTCTATCTACCGCACAAGCGTGAAAATTATTTGTAATATTTTTGGTTGCGATTTCATCCGTTGCAAAAGGGTTTTACTATTTTTGTTACGAATATAGAAGTTTTTATAGCATACCAATGGCCAAAAAAAAAGAGAATAAATCAACTAAAAAAAACGAAGCAACCCCTTCTAAAGAATGGATGGCTGAAGCCAAGGAATTTAAACCCAGTTTTTTCGCCGGCTTGATACTGCTGGCTTTTGGAGGATACCTGTTATTGGCGTTGGGCTCGTTCCTCTTCACCGGTGCTGCCGACAAGAGTCTGTTCGACTTGGGTTTATGGGAGTTATTAACCAACACCGAATTGGAAGCCTTCAACCGCACAGGTAAACTGGGTGCCTGGTTGGCCGATATACTGATTACGCACGGCGTCGGCATCACGGCTCTTCTCCTCCCTTTTTTCCTGTTCATTATTGGATTTCGCTTGATGGGTGCCCGCGTGCTGCCCATGCGTAAAACCATTTGGCACACTTTTGTCATTATCGTATGGTTGAGCATTGCCCTGGGCTTTTCTTTCTTTTGGGCTTCCGACGAGTTTTATTTCCTGCTGGGGGGATACCACGGCTACTATGTGTCCAAATGGTTGATGTCGATCATCGGCATCATTGGAACGGCTCTTTTATTGATCATCACCCTGCTGATCTACCTATCGGCCAATATCACTGGTTTTCAAGCCAAACTTCAGAACCTGATACTGAAACCCATCCGGAAAAAAACTTCCGAAAAGGCGGTGGTGGCAGCTGCAGCCCCTAAGGCACTCGATGATGATGATGTTTTTGCCGATGAACCAGAATTACCGGCAGCACAACCCATTCCCCCAGTTGTCACCACGCCGGTGACACAGGTGTTTGCTCCCGATGATTCATCGTTTACCTTTACCCGTAAAATTGACATCCCCGAAAACGAAATACCAACCGAGGACTTGAACCTGGATATTGCCCAAGGTTTCGACGAGGAGGAGGCCGAGGAGTTTGACCAAATGCCCATGGGCGATTACGACCCCACGCTGGACCTCTCCTCCTACCAGTTGCCCTCCCTCGATCTGCTGGATGACCATAAAAACGAATCTTCGGATGTCTCCGAGGCGGAACTGCTGGCCAATAAGAATAAAATCGTCAAGACTCTGGAAGATTTCAAAATCCAGATCCAGTCCATCAAAGCCACAGTGGGGCCAACCGTCACCCTCTATGAGATTGTGCCAGCCCCTGGGGTGAAGATTTCTCGCATCCAGAACCTGGAGAACGACATCGCCCTCAGCTTAGCTGCCTTGGGCATACGTATCATTGCCCCTATCCCGGGTCAAGGCACCATCGGCATCGAGGTGCCCAATTCCGAGCCCAAAGTGGTGAGCATGCGCTCCATCTTGGCCTCCAAGAAATTCCAGACTTCACCATACGAACTGCCCATCGCCTTGGGAAAAACCATTTCGAACGAAACCTTCGTGATCGACTTGGCCAAAGCCCCACACATGCTGGTGGCCGGTGCCACCGGTCAGGGAAAATCGGTTGGTTTAAATGCAATCATAACCAGTTTGCTTTACAAAAAACACCCTTCGCAACTGAAGTTTGTGATGGTCGATCCCAAAAAGGTGGAATTAAACATCTACTCTAAAATAGAACGCCACTTCCTGGCCAAACTGCCCGACGAGGAAGATGCCATCATCACCGATGTGCAAAAGGTGGTGAATACCTTGAACTCCCTCACCATCGAGATGGACGAGCGTTACGACTTGTTAAAAAAGGCACACGCCCGAAACATCAAGGAGTACAACCAGAAGTTTGTGAAGCGCCAGCTCAACCCCGAAAAGGGTCATCGTTTCCTTCCCTACATCGTGGTGGTAATTGATGAGTTTGCCGACTTGATCATGACTGCCGGCAAGGAGGTTGAATTGCCCATTGCCCGGATCGCTCAGTTGGCCCGTGCCGTGGGAATCCACATGATCATCGCCACCCAACGCCCATCCACCAACATCATCACCGGTGTGATCAAGGCCAACTTCCCCACACGGGTGGCCTTCAAGGTGGCTTCCATGATCGACTCCCGCACCATCCTCGACTCGCCTGGTGCCAACCAGCTGATTGGACGGGGCGATATGCTCATATCACAGGGCAGCGACCTGATTCGCGTCCAGTGTGCCTTTGTGGACACGCCTGAGGTGGAAAAAGTGAACGACTACATCGGAAACCAAAAGGGATACGCATCGGCATTCCTGCTGCCGGCCTATGTGGGCGCCGAAGGCGGAGGCAACGAACCGGGCGACGTGGATTTGAGCAAAAAAGATCCCATGTTCGACGATGCCGCCCGCATCGTGGTGAGCAACCAATCGGGCTCTACTTCATTAGTACAACGCCGTTTCTCCATCGGTTACAACCGCGCCGGCCGAATCATTGACCAATTGGAAGCTGCCGGTATTGTGGGACCTTTTGAAGGCAGCAAAGCCCGTGCAGTTTTGGTGTCGGATGAAGCGGAATTGGAACGGATTTTGAACAACTACAGATAACGATTATTTTTTAGTACAAACGATAAACATATTTTCTATGAAGATAATAACTCTGACTGTCACCCTCCTGCTCTCTTTGGCTGCTGTGGCTCAAACCGATGACGCGGCCAAAGCAAAGGAAATCCTCAACAAGGTATCGGCAAAAACACGCCAATACCAATCCATCAAAGCCGATTTCTCTTTTTCGCTGGAAAACCTCCAAGACAACATCAAAGAGAACCACGACGGATCCATCCTATTAAAAGGCAATAAATACCGCATCGCCCTGATGGGGGTCATCAACTATTTCGATGGCAAGACGCTCTACACTTGGATGAAGGAAGCTGAAGAGGTCAATGTTTCGGAACCCGACATGACCGACGAATCGACCTTGAATCCCGCCAGCATCTTCACCATTTACGAGAAGGGGTTCAAGCTCAAATATGTGGGAGAAAAAAATGTGGGAGGAAAAATGATGCATGAGATTGATCTATATCCCGAAAACCGCGACAAGCCATTCTCACGCATCAAGCTGACCATCAACAAGGAGACCCTGCAGATCAACAGCTTCATGCAACAAGGCAAAGATGGCAACAACTACACCATCACGGTAAAAAATATGCAAACCAATGTCCCGGCCACCGATGGCGATTTCATCTTCAACAAAACCGCCAATCCAAAGGTTCAGGTGATTGATTTACGATAAAAAAAAAAGTCCGGCCAAACCGGACTTTTTTTTTACCATTTGTAGGCTAAGCCAAAGCCGAACAGCTGTTTGAATTGAGCGCGTGCACCTCGCTCCACCCCATCCTTGTTGATGTATTTTATATCATCGTCGTAAATCATGTTCAGCTTGATCAAAGCCGATAGGTACTCATTCACCTTCAAATTTAACCCGGCTTCCCAATCCACATCAATATTCTGAGGTTTATCGCCCAAATTCGAAAAGAGATCCAGCCGGGTATAGCCATCCACATTTTTCAGCAATTCGGCTTTTTTGGCCAACATCTTCACCAGCGCACCATATTCGGCCCGGAACTTGTCGCCCGGATCCACCCCAAAAGCTCCGGCATCCGACAGATCGTCATCATTCACCATGGTCATCTTCGAACTCAAAGGCGACAGGTAAAGCATGAAATTGTCCGAAGGCTTATATTGCATACCCAACGATACATTCAGGAATGCAGGCGCCATAAATTTGGATATCAACACACTGTTGATGGGTGGATCTTGATATCCATTATCGAACTGGGTTTTGAAATCGGCCAGAGCCGAGTAAAACCAATGTGCAGCGGCCTGATAACCAAATTGGGAGGAAACTTGGAGCTTATCGTCGGTTTTCACCACATTGTCGCTCCCCTGCTTGGTCAAACCATATCCCAAATCAAGGGTATTGTCCCAGATGACACGCTGTTTCTTGTAATTGGCGAAAGTTTTGAACAAGAAGGTGCCAGCCATGGAGTTCTTTCCACCGGCTGACCAATTGGTGAGGGAAACTTGACTGAAAGTGAAGGACGTGCTACCACCCATAGTCCAATGACGAAGGGTGTCGGCGGGTTCTTGGGCATGCAGGAAGGTGCCGGCCAGCACCACCATGATTAGGATTTTGATTTTTTTCATAAGTCGAGTTATAAAGTTGGACAATAGTAATGTAAAAAAAACTTGTCTTTTAGTAAAACACTCATTACATTTGTTCATTATCCTAAAAACAAATGTATGAAGACAAAATTTTTATTACCCCAAAAGTTTAACAAAGTCGGATGGATAATGTTTTCCATCGGATTAATTGGTGGATTATTGTATCTTCTATTCAATGGCAGTGAATGGCTACCCTTCCAAACCTTCAACATGGCAGAATGGAAATGGACACTCAATGGAATTTTTGATGAAATTATCTCCATTCTTCTGATTGCCGGAGGATTGATGGCTGGTTTTTCCAAGGAAAAAATTGAAGATGAATACATTATGAAAATCCGAATGGAATCGCTCACCTGGGCAATCTATTGTCATTACCTGATCCTATTGGCTGCCACGCTTTTGGTGTTTGACTTGTCTTTTCTTACCATTATGATTGTCAATATGTTCACCATCCTGATCATTTTCAACTTCCGATTCCAATGGCTGCTTTGGAAAATCAAAAAAGAACAATAAGATGAAGAACTGCATAAAAGTGGAGAGGGCCATAAAGAATATCACCCAGGCACAACTGGCTGAAGCGATTAGAGTAAGCCGCCAAACCATCAACGCCATGGAGTTGGGAAAATACATCCCTTCCACACTCTTGGCGTTAAAGATTGCCAATTATTTCGGCAAACCGGTGGAGGCGATCTTTGAGCTGGAAGATTCGGATTGGGAAGAATAAATCCGATAATGTGATAATGTGATAATGAGACAATTTGATGATTTGATGATGAAGCTCCGTTACTAATAACTGTTTACTGATCACTGTTTACTGATCACTGTTTACTGATCACTGTTTACTGATCACTGTTTACTGATCGCTGTCCCCTGACTTTGAGACATTAAGACTCAGAGACTTTAAGACTTTCTGACTTTAGGAGTCGTGCAAAAAGGCCGAAGGCCTTGAATATGAATAGCCACGGATGCAATCCGTGGGCTGAGGCGCCACTGGCATCACAACCCCGTAGGGGTTGAACAGGAATACAGCCAGCATAGCCTTAGAAGAAAAGAGGTTCCTCCCGCCACTACGTTGCGATCGGAATGACTATTCCATGGTGGATTAAAGGGGTTTTGGGTTTTTGGCGGCAAAGCCGCCAAAAACCCAAAACCCCTGACCTTACAAGCCATTTGTCATTCCGCCCGGAGGGAGGAACCTCTTAAAAAAGATCCCCCCTCCCCGAAAACACAATTTTTAATGCGATGATAGGCTGATTTGATGGTTTTAAAGTCGTATGCAAGCGGCAGCGAATCATATAGTAGGTCACGACATGCCAATCAAACCCCAGAGGGGGCGACAGAAGCCTGAAAACTAAGAATCATGCATAATTGTAGCCATATAAGTTGCCCCTCTAGGGCGATAAGCCTAACAAATGCATATCCCCGAGGCGATGCCTCGGGCTGAAATAACCTGCCCCTTCGGGACGTCTGACGAATAGACGCACGAAGCCAATAAGTGAGAGTGAAGTCCACATCAAAATCTGAAAACTATTCGACTCTCAGACTTTTATTGTCACCCCCAACCACATGCAGCTCTCTCTGTGGGAATGGGATGGTGATGTTGTTTTTGTCGAACTCGTTCTTCACATTCTCAATCATAAAGAAATAAACATCCCAATAATCGGGCGTGTTGACCCAAATGCGGCAAACAATGTCCACGCTGTTGTCGGCCAAGGTCATCACCACCACCACGGGCTCGGGCTCGCTCAGCACTTTATCGTGCCGGGCAATAACGCCCCGGATGATCTCTTTGGCCTGTTCCATGCTGTCGCTGTAACTGATTGAAAATTTCAGATCGACCCGGCGTTGCTCCATCTTGGAATAGTTAATCAGCGCGCCGGTGGCCAAACCACCATTGGGAATGATCACGGCCTTGTTGTCGGGCGTTAACATAAAGGTGTTGAATATCTGAATCTCTTTGACAGTACCTGCAAAACCCTGTGCTTCAATAAAATCTCCTACCTTAAATGGCTTTAAAACCAACAGGATGATTCCACCTGCGAAATTTTGCAAGGTGCCCGAAAAAGCCATACCAATGGCCAAACCGGCCGCACCCAATAGCGCCACGAAGGAGGTCATGGGAATACCCAAATAAGAGATGACACTGATGATCAACAATAGCTTGAGGGAGATACTGGATACACTAATTAAAAATGGCCGCAGGGTGACATCCACACCTCTTAATTCCAGGATCTTCTTCAACCCCCGCAGCAGTTTCTTGATCAGCCACCATCCCAGCGAAAAAACAATTGCTGCAATAATCAGCATTTTACCATAATGAATGGCCTGTGGTATTAATTCCCTAAGCGCAATATTGATGCCTTCTTCCATATAAAAAAAATTTCAATGATCAGTTAAAAATAGTCAATTATCAGGCTACCGGGAATATTGATTTAATTTATTAACATTGATTAACCTACAAAGCCTGCCTTTTGCACTGAATGACTTTGGTAAATCAAATATAAATGGATTAATTGCAGAAATTTGAATTCACGATGAAGACACCTGAAATTAAACCTCATATCAAAGCATTGATTTTCGATATGGACGGAACATTGCTCAACACCATTTCCATCCATTACCAAGCTTGGGAAACCGTCTGCGCCAAATATGGCATCACAGTCACCAAAGATTATTTTTTTCATCTCACCGGACGCCCCATCCTTGAAATTGGCCGACAAATCGTTCAG
>JAGPIS010000059.1 GCA_018054835.1 Breznakibacter sp.
GCCATGGGCCGACGCTCATATTCCAGCTATTGTGGAGGCTTGGCAGCTGGGAACACAAACTGGCAACGCCTTGCCGATGTGTTGTTTGGTGCTTTCAATCCATCGGGCAAATTGACCATGTCGTTCCCGCGTCATGTGGGGCAGTGCCCCATCTATTACAACCGTTATAATACCGGTCGTCCAACTGGTGGAAATGGAGTTTTCTGGTCACACTACACCGATGAGTCCAACGATCCATTGTATCCATTTGGATTCGGGTTGAGCTACACGCAGTTTGCTTACGACAAGTTGCAAGTTACTGTGGAGGCTGGCAAGCGGGTGTTGGTGACAGTCGATGTCACCAACGTTGGCAAGCGGGTCGGCGAAGAAGTGTCGCAGCTTTACCTTCACGACAAGGTGGCCTCTGTGGCACGTCCTGTAAAGGAACTGAAAGGTTTCCAAAAATACAGTCTGGAGCCGGGTGAAACCCAAAAGCTTGAGTTTGTACTCACCCCCGAGGAGTTGGGCTATTACAATAACCAAGGCGAGTTCGTCGTGGAAGCAGGCAGTTTTTCTGTGATGGTAGGCACCAATTCGCAACAAGGGTTGTGGGCCGATTTTGAATGGTGATGGCATAGTTGTTTGTTGAATAGAGGTTTGGTCTGGTTTTTCAAGTCAGATCAAACCTCTTATATTTTCAATCAGTTTCGGTTTCGTGGTTGAATATGGAAAACTTTTTTTACTTTTTAGACTAAAATACTGTTAACTTCGTTCTTGAAGGAGGTATCATTAAGAGAATAATTCATGGATTCTTATCGTCGAAAACGGTTTTTCAAACTCTTGCTTTTTGTTCTGGCACTGGGTATTGGTGCCTTTATTTTATGGTACAGCAATAACCTGGCCCAACAGCTTAAGGACGAGGAGTACAAGCGCATGAAGCTTTGGAGCGAGGCCACAAAGGTATTGAGTTCTTCCAGTCAATCAGAAGAGGGCTCCATCGGTCTTGTGCTGGAGGTTATTTCGCAGAACAACACCATTCCGGTGATGCTGTGCGATACCCTGGGGAACATCTTATTTCATCGCAATATTGCCGAAGGTGATGTGGTGGACTCGGCCACATTGTTCAACCAGTACAAATCCATGAAAGCTGCCGGAAATCTTATAATGGTCGATTTGGGCGACGGCGACATGCAACACCTCTATTATTCTGATTCCTCCATCATCAAGCAATTGACCCGTTTCCCTTATGTTCAAATGGGGTTGGTGTCCGTTTTTGTTTTGTTGGCCTATTTTGTGTTCAGCGGAGCCCGCCGCGCCGAGCAAAACCGGGTTTGGGTTGGGATGGCCAAGGAGACAGCCCACCAGCTAGGAACGCCCACTTCCTCATTATTGGGGTGGGTCGATTTATTGAAGATGAAAGGCGTTGCCCCCGATTTGACCGATGAGATGGCCAAGGACTTGCTACGGCTTCAGAATGTGGCCGATCGTTTCTCAAAAATCGGATCACGGCCCGATTTGCAACTTCTACCTGTATTCCCCATTGTCGAGAACCTGGTTTTGTATCTCTCACGGCGTTCATCGGGCAAGGTTCACATGCAAATATTCCCAAAGAGCGACAAGGAACTTAAAGCCATGATCAACACGGTTCTTTTCGAGTGGGTGCTTGAGAATATTATCAAGAATGCGCTGGATGCTGTTGGGGGCGAAGGGCGCATCGATATCTTCATCCATGGGGATCAGGGACAGGTTTTTGTTGATATTGCTGATAATGGAAAGGGGATGAGGCGCAACCAGAGCCGCCGTATTTTCGATGCCGGTTTCACCACCAAGAAGCGTGGATGGGGTCTCGGTATGACCTTGGCCAAAAGGATAATTCAGGAATACCACCGCGGTAGAATATTTGTGAAAGAGAGCGAATTGGGGCGTGGAACCACCATTCGTATTGTGTTGCCGGGTGGCAGTGAAAATAAATAAATGGGTGCAATGCTAAAAAATAGCAAAATCATTTCAGCCAGTCATTTATTTTTTATACTTTTGCAGGGTTTTTATTTGGGTTGATGTGGATAAGCTTAAGGATTACACGATAGCCTTTAAAGGATTAAGCGACGGAAAGCATGAGTTTGTTTATCATCTCGATGATTCTTTCTTTAGTCAGTTTGATGCTTCACTGGTTGAAACAGGCGATTTGAAAGCCATGGTTGGGTTGCTGAAAAGTCAGACAATGCTCAACTTTTCTTTCGAAATACGTGGTAAAGTAGAATCTGTATGCGACAAATGTCTTGGAGCTCTTGAAATTCCAGTTCGTTACAGAGGCGATCTATTGGTCAAATTTGGTGCGGAGTACGATGAGCCATCCGAAGATATTATTGTTATCCCACACGATGAATATGAAATAAACGTGGCACAATGGTTGTATGAATTCATATGTATCAGCCTGCCGATTCGTCATGTTCATAAAAAGGATAAAGACGGTAATTTAGCATGCGACCCTGAGATGTTGGAAAAGTTGAATCAATATCTGGTGGTTGATAAACCTGAGAGTGAAGTGAATGATGAAGTTGACCCTCGTTGGGCGGCTTTAAAGAATTTAGTAGATAAAAACAAATAAAGAGGTAAGAAAATGGCACATCCTAAGCGAAACCATTCGAAGTCAAGAAGAGACAAGAGAAGAACTCACTATAAAGCAGTAACGCCTGCTCTAGGTGTTTGTTCTAATTGCGGTGCAACTGTGAAAATGCACACCGTTTGTGGCGAATGTGGTTACTATCGTGGCAAACTGGCTGTTGAAAAAGAAGTAACAGCATGATCGTCAATTTGAATTGATACATTATTTGCTCCTATTATCAGGGGCAAATTTTGTTTTATACCTTTGCATTATCATCCTGTTTTTTTGATAACATCCTATGATTTTTTAATTTTGTGATTAACTGTTTTAACGGTAGCCGTATTATATGCAGTGGTCGAACCGGTGGCAGGATTTAAATTTTTTCAAGATGAACAAAATAAATGCAGTAATTTCAGCTGTCGGGGCTTTCGTGCCTGAATATGTTCTTACCAACGAAGAGATTGGCAAGATGGTCGATACCACCGATGAATGGATCATGACCCGCGTTGGGATTAAAGAGCGTCATATCCTGAAAGAGCAGGGCGAGGGCGCTTCCTATATGGGTGCCAAAGCCATTGAAGATCTTTTTCGCAAAACCGGCGTGAAACCCGAAGAGATCGATATGGTGATTTGTACCACGGTTACTCCCGACTCCCCATTCCCAGCTACTGCAAATGTCATTTCAGATAGGGTTGGGATCCGTAATGCCCATAGCTTCGACCTCAATGGTGCCTGTTCAGGCTTCCTATATGGTTTGGATGTGGCCGTTCAGTTCATAAAAACTGGCTCTAAAAAGAAAATCATTGTTGTGAGTACCGAAAAAATGTCTTCCATAACCGACTATACCGACCGCACAACCTGCGTTCTGTTTGGCGATGCTGCTACGGCAGTTCTGGTTGAGCCTACCACCGAAGATATTGGTATTATGGACTCTCGACTGCAAAGCGACGGATTCGGCCGTGTTCACTTGCACATGAAAGCTGGTGGTTCCGTCAAACCTGCTTCGCACGAGACAATCGACAACCGCGAACACTTCATCTACCAAGAAGGTCGCCATGTGTTCAAGCATGCCGTTTCGCGTATGGCCGATGTGGCTGTGGAAGTGATGGAGCGCAACAACTTGAAGTCGGAAGATATCGCTTGGTTGGTGCCTCATCAGGCCAATCTGCGCATCATCGAAGCTACCGCTGAGCGCATGGGGCTTGAGAAGGAAAAAGTGATGATCAATATCGAACGTTACGGCAACACCACTACCGCTACCATTCCATTGTGCTTGTGGGAGTGGGAAAAACAACTTAAAAAAGGCGACAAGATCGTTCTGGCGGCTTTTGGCGCCGGCTTTACCTGGGGTGCCATCTACCTCAAGTGGGGTTACGATCCTAAGTAAAAATATTTGTTACATTGAAAAGGCTGGTTTTTTACCAGCCTTTTTTATGGATTTTTTGCAGCATGCATCAACTAAAGAACTTGGCTGCACAGTTGGTAAAATGAATTATCTTTGTTTTAGTTGAATTACTTTAATTGTATCAGTCCAGTGGATTATGGCAACCCAAACCCAATTTATCCTTAAGCAATCGGTCATCTATGGCTTTGGCAATACGCTGGCCAAATTGAGCGGTGTGCTGTTGTTGCCCCTCTATGTGGTTTTCACCACCACCGAGGAGTTTGGCCTATTGGCTCTGTTCGAAACGATATACCAATTCATTCTGGTTCTGTCGGGCTGGGGAGCCAAAAGCGGTTTCAGCCGGTTCTATTACGAGATGAAGGATGAAGCAGGAAAAAGATCGTTGTTCTTCACCATCTTCCTTTTCACGGTGGTCACCAGTTTTGTTGCCGTTCTATTATGCGTTGGGCTATTGAGCGTGTGGACTTTTGAGGTTTTTCAAACCGATGTGAGCCAGCGGGTTCTTTTGTTTTTTGCCATCTCCACCCTGAGCCGACTGCTGTTCGATGTGCCCTATATCCTGCTGAGGTTGCAGCAGCGGGCTTCCATGCAAACAGCCCATCAAAGCATCAACATACTCATGACCATTGCGTTGACTTATGCCTTCCTGAAATTCAGTCACATGGGTTTCGAAGGGATCTTCCTGGCGCAGATGGTGGCCAATTTGTTGACCTTCTTTCTGATCGTTCCGGTTGTTATGAACCACTCGCGAGTTCACATCGAGTGGACGGTTCTGAAGGAGAGCATTCGTTATGGTTACCCCTTGGCCATCTCCAATATCCTCACCATCGGCTTGACTTTGAGTGACCGGCACATCCTCAATCAATACCAGTCGCTCGATGAGGTGGGAAGTTATTCTATGGCATATAAAATCAGTTCCATTATCCAGATGGTGGTGGTGACCTCTTTCATCACTTCTTATACTTTTTACTATTACAAATCGTTGGATGAGCCGGGACAGGGGAAGGTGCACGTTAAGATTTTCCGCTATTTTGTCATCACAATCTGCCTGATTGGATTTGGTTTGGTGGCTTTCCGGCGCGAAGCGGTGAGCATCGTTTCTATGGGGCGCGACACCTATCTCTCCTCGTTGCCATTGATTCCCATCCTGATTACTGGTCTGATCTTCTCCGGCATCCGGCAGATTTTCATTTTGCCGCTCACCAAATTGAAGAAAACTTCGGTGATTTCCATCCTATCCGTCTCCATTGCCGCCATCAACATCGTTCTTAATTTTATGTTTATCCCACAATACGGTAAACTGGCAGCCTCTTATACCGGGTTAGTGGCACAGCTTTTTGGCGTGTTGGCTTTTTATTGGGTGTTGCGCCATTATCGCGAAAGCGATTACAACATGGGCGTGGTGGTGAAATGTGTAGGGCTTTTTGCTGGGTTTAGCTATCTGGTGATGTGGTTGCCCGATTTGGGCTGGTTCTTGAATGTTTTGATTGGTACAATTTCGTTGCTGATTTTTGTTGGTGGACTTTTCTTGTTGAAGATTGTGGGCCATGAGGAATTTCTCGAGTTTAAGAAAATTGTGGTTAATAAAATTCCATTCCTGAAGTGATATGCTGCTCAACCGAGAACTGAAACCATCAGAAATAGATTTTGTACTCTTCCATCTGTCGCATCATCTGGAGGGGTTTCATCATATCAGACCATTGCTTCATTATGGGCGCCACCGGAGCGAGGGTGAAGTGGTCTCTTTTTTGGCTTCCGAGACGGGTATTGACCTTTCCCTGGCGGTTGTTCTGGAGGGCATCCCGGTGCTGTTTCCTCTTTCACTAGATGTTGCCATGTATAGGATGGAAGGGGGGAGGTTGGTGTTCCTGCACGACTTGTTGAAGTCGGCCTTCTACCTGCTTTCGGGTTATCAGGAGTGGTCGCAGCCCGACCTGGCCGACCAATGGCAGCGTTTTCCGTATGAGGCTTCCATTCAATGTCGTCTTGGGATGATTCATAAACCTATGGTTAATTACTATTTTGAGTGGATCATCGATGGGTTGATAGAATTTGCTGCCTTTCACAACCTCCCTCTGCAACGGCGAATGCCATTTGGTCGGATGGGGTTGCACCTTTCGCACGACATTGATTTGCTGCGGTACCATTCCTCCAGGAAGGTTCTTTACCGGATGGCGCAAATGGTTGGGCTACGTCCAATCAACATGCCTCGAAGGCGACTGTTCCATTCGGTGGTCAACACACTTTTGGATCGGATGCGTATCAAACATGCCGAAAATCCCTATTGGAGTTTCAGCAAGATACTCAATACAGAGCGCTATTTTGGTTTCCGTTCCTCTTGGTTTTTTCTGCCCCGCGATGGTGGCCCTTTCGATGCCGATTATGATCTTCACGATCCCGATGTGCTGGATATGATCCAACGACTTGTTGACTTGGAACAAGAGATTGGCCTACATGGATCCATTAAGGGGGCTTCCGATTATGCCCATTTATCGCAGACTCACGAAAATTTGACACAACTTCTGGGTCGGAAACCGGCCGGTATCCGGATGCATTTTTTATCGCTGAAGTATCCTGATACCATGCGTGAATTTGATCAAATGGGGATCAGTTATGATTGTTCCCTTGGGTTTTCAAAGATGGAGGGATTCCGTTTTGGTTACTGTTTCCCATTTAGGCCTTATGACCATGATCGGGGCCGGATGTCATCGGTTTGGGAGATCCCGCTCGTGGCTATGGATACTACTCTATTGGAGCACCGCCGGCTGGGTTACGATGAGGTGTTCCTGCAGTTCGAAACTTTGCTCGATGAGGTGGCTCGTTTCCATGGTGTTTTCACCCTGCTTTGGCACAACACCACCTTTGATGAGTGGCGCCATCCGGGGATTGTCAAGTTCTACGAATCGTTGCACCATTACTTGTCGCAGTATTCACCCGTTTCATTGACAGGTGAAGGTATTGTGGACAAGATGGAATCACTTCGATAAAAGAAAGCGCTTTATTTTCACCAGGTTGATCAAGCGGCGGTACAGTGAAGTGTTGTAAAACTTCTTGAACCTTTGGGCAATCAATGGATCCACTTGGTTGTTGGGTAAAAAGTTTAGGGTGTCAATTTCTTCAACGGTTGAGGTTTTGTATTTGCCACTTTTTCGCATGTTGGTGCCACTGCCATCAATGCCCCGGTTCTCAACCAGTGATTTCACCGGATAGATGGTTGGTTGACCAGCCTGGAATCCTGCAAAGTTAAATCGGATACTCCAGGAGTGGATCTTCTGCTGTTGTTGCTTCAGCAACATCATCACGGTGTCGTTGCCGGCTGCTTCAAAAGCCTTGCGTTGATTTTTTGATGCCATGAACGCTTCGAAGCCTGCAACACCCCAGTCTGTGGCCTGCCATTGCTGGCGCCAGGTGGCCCAACCCCACGAGCTGTTGCGCATCACGGCATAGGTGGAGTAGGGGTAATTGCTGGGAATGTCAATGGGCGGGGTATAGCCCGAAATGGAGAAGATGTTTTTTCCCTGGTAAAACTCCAGGGCGCGATTCATATAATCCAAAAATCCGGGCGCGGTCACCAGATCATCTTCCAGACAAATGACTGTTTCGTGGGTGTCCAAAATTTTTGAGATTCCCCCAATGATGTTGTTGGCCAAACCTATGTTTCGGCTGTGTTCAACCAAGTTGATTTTCTTAAAGCCTGTGGCTTTCCTGCAAATATCCCGAACCTGGTTTACCGCCAACTCGTTGTCGGCTGTTTTGGCGCCATCGCAAAAAATGGTTAAGTCGCTCTCTTTGGCTAGGTGGTTGGCTGCCAAAGCCTCCAGTGTGGCCAACGTGTGGTTGGGGCGGTTGTAAACAAATAATGCGATGGGCGAGATAGTCATAAGTAATTCATTAATTGCGATTCAGCCTGTATTTTTTCAACCTTGGCCTTAATCTGGTCTCCCTGCTGGATGCCTGCCTCCAGCCATTGCTCGAAACACGCAGGGATGGACTCCTGATTTTGGTTTTTGCTCAAATCAATATAATAGTCCTGTTGATCTATGGCGTCAATCAACGCCTGGTATTTGGTGGCCCAACCAATCACAAAGCAAGGCTTGCCCAGCTTGATGGCATGCACCAAACCATGGTAGCGAGCCGTGATCACGCCGGTCATGGTGGCCAACAACGCTTCGGTTTGTGGCACGGTAAAATCGGTTTGATATAGGGTCGTTTTCGATTTCTGCGGAATGGCCTCATAAATCAAGCGGCACAGTTTCATGTCGTCGGTGGCATGGGCAAACAGGTGGATGGTGTGCCCCGCATCAATGCTTTTTTGTGCCAGCTCCGCAAACAGTTTGGCCACCGACTGTTCGGGCATGAAGTTGGTCAGTTGCCGGTTGGGGATGAGGGCGATGCTCTGCCCCTCGGGTTGGCTCTCGATGTGGGTGGGGTTCAGCAGCACCAAGTCGTAGGAGTTGATCACCTCTTCGGTTCTGAAAGGCGCCAGATATTGACGGCTTATGGCCTCGCGGATAAAAATGGTGCGCGGTATTTTTAGGTATCGGGCAATGATGGGTTGGATCAACAGTTTTTTCCACCCCTTGAAATTGAAGGGACCAAGTGATTGTGGCAGGAGTGTCACCGGGATATTACGCCGTTTGCACCAAAACGCCGGCAGCATGGTGGCCAATGTCCAGATCGGTTTCTGGTTGTGCGAGCTGATGCCATAGCCGCTGATGTCGTAAAAGCCTGCCGCTTGGTCAAAAAGTCTGGTGATCTCCTTTTCGCTGTTGCTCTTGTGCGACTCCTTGAACAGTAGTTTTAACAATGGGAATTGTATGCGGTAAAGGGTGCGCACATGCATGTTGACGACGTCAAAATCATATTTTAACTTGTCGGCACCAAATTTCGTGGGGAACAAGTCGAGCAGTACCGGTTCGTCGTTGGGGTATTTTTTCCTGAGCATCTCAACGGTTGTCAACGTCAAGGCCTCAGCGCCCTTGTTGATGAAATTGCCGCCGTAAATAATCCTCTTTGCCATTTCTATTCGTTGTATTTTCGTAGTTCGTTTAATCCTTTGCGGGTGCTGCATGCCACCATGCTACTGGGGCGGGCATAACCTGCAGCAATCAACATGATGGGGCGCGTGTAGGGTTTCATCTTTACCAGTTTGCGCATAGGTTTCTCGATTCTTTCCATATCGGGCCAGTTGATGGCGCATGAGCCGATGCCCATGCTGTGGAGCGCGTTCATCAGGTTCATGGCGGCCAGCGATGCATCAATGTACATCAGGTGGCGATCACCAGGTGATGGTGACACATCCATCCGGCCATTCACCACGATCACCATCGGGGTGTTTTCGTTGAACCCGCGCGTTCCGGGTGCTAGGTGCATGATTTTGTCCACCAGTTCCTGTTGGTCGAAAACACGGAATTCGAATGGCTGCCGGTTGCAGGAGCTGGGTGCCAGGGCTGCCAACTCAATGGCCTTCTCTATTTTTTCGCGTTCGGGAATGCGTCCTGCTTCGAACCAACGCACCGATTTCCGGGTTTTAACCAGTTGTTCGAAATTCCAACCATCCTTGGGAGCTTGCCCCTCTTCCGAAAGGCGGTATGGTGTGTGTTGGATGTTGTTTGCTTTTATGTGGGCTGTTTGCCCAAATTGACTTCTC
>JAGPIS010000060.1 GCA_018054835.1 Breznakibacter sp.
GCCCAGGGTATTGCACGGCAAAGTCCACCTCCTGCATCATCTGGTAATCTTGCGATGAGGTGTATTTGATGCGCGGTACAATGGAGACCAGTGGTTCGTAAACATAGAAGGGCACCGAAAGGATGGTGTTCTGGTGGTTCGGCCCATCGTGGAAGCGGATGCGGAAGTTACCCGATTTTGTCAGCTGGACATCCGCAGAGGGAATCTCCACTTGGTAATGGATGTAATAGAAGGTGGTGTTGAAGGCATATTGGTAGTCGGTCACTTGGAAGAGGTTGTAGCCTTTCAAATAATCCATCTCCATCAGTTGGGAGGGTTGCCAATCGGCATTGCAATGTTCGAAACTGTAGTAGAGGTTGCGTACATCCAGTGCCAGCTCGTCGAACGACACCACCAAGATGTCGTTGCTACCCAGTTGGATTATGGGGTTGCTCAAGGGCCACCCTTTTTTATACACCTGCACCGACCGTATGTTTTCGTTGCCGATCATGGTTTGGCCTTGCTGAGAGAATGCCGGCGTTGAAAGTGTTAAAAAAATTAACACGGCAAAGCGGGTTAAATTGAAGAAATATTTCGTTATAAACTCGAAAATTACTAACAGTTTCATTTTCTTTGCAAAGATTTTGCGTTTGAGCGTCAAAGTGTCCTTTTGGTAAACATTTTTCATCAACAACGGTTGATTGGTTAAAATGACTTGGCGATAAATCAGAGTGTCAATCAGCAGTTGAGCCATGATGTTTTGAGTTTTATGCAAAGGAAAAAATATTTGAGGTTCCTAGGATTTAAAATTAGTAAATTTACAGTTCAAATAATAAAAACCAATTCTCTACAATGTCAGATGTAAAAAAAATCAAGAGAGGTCTTGACATTCGCCTGGTGGGACGTGCCGAAAAGGTATTTTCGCAGGTGGCATTGCCGGAGCTTTTTGCCATTAAACCATCCGATTTCCAGGGGTTGACGCCCAAGATGGTGGCAAAGGTAGGCGATAAGGTCAAGGCAGGCACCGTATTGTTTGTCGACAAACACCGCCCGGAGATTAAGTTTGTGTCACCCGTTAGTGGCGAGTTAAAGGCTGTCAACAGGGGCGAACGCAGGGTAATTCTGGAAGTGGTCGTTGAGTCGGATAAGAAGATGGAACACGAGGATTTTGGGAAAGCCGACGTGAAATCTATGAATCGCGAAGCCGTGGTTGAAAAACTGCTTGTTTCAGGCGCATGGACTTACCTCAAGCAACGGCCATACAATATTCTGGCCAATCCGGCAGTCACTCCCCGGGCAATTTTTGTCTCCACCTTCGATACTGCTCCTTTGGCACCCGATTACGACTTTGTGATCAGTGGGCAGGAAGTGATGTTTCAAGCCGGTTTGGATGTGTTGAAAACATTGGCTCCAAAAGTTTATCTTGGGGTTCATGCCGATTCTGCTACCAAGGCATTCACCACGGCCGGCAATGTTGAAATCCACTCTTTCGCAGGCAAACATCCCGCAGGCAATGTGGGTGTGCAAATCCACCACATTGCCCCCATCAATGCAGGCGAAGTGGTTTGGACTATCCAGCCCCAGGAAATTGTGGCCATCGGGAAACTTTTCAGCCAAGGCATTCATGATTCTTCCAGGATTGTGGCACTTACCGGTTCGGAAGTTGGGAAACCTGCCTATGTGCGTACCTTCGTTGGAGCCTCTGTATCTACCATGCTGAAACATAATTTGGAATCAGATAATGTGCGGGTGATCAGTGGCAATGTATTGACCGGAAGCGAAATTGAACAGGATGGTTATCTGGGTTATTACCATTCGCAAGTTACCGTGATTACCGAGGGTAACTATCATGAGTTTATGGGTTGGGCTTTGCCTGGATTTGGCAAGTTCAGTGTTTCCCGTTCCTTCTTTTCGTGGATGTGCAACAAGAAAGAATACAAACTCGACACCAATATGCATGGTGCACACCGCGCCTTTGTAGTGAGTGCTGAGCTGGACAATGTGCTGCCCATGGATATCTACCCGGAGTTTTTGTTCAAAGCAATCTTGGCTCAGGATATCGATAAGATGGAGCAGTTGGGCATTTACGAATTGGTGGAGGAGGATGTGGCGTTGTGCGAATTTGTTTGCACCTCGAAACTCGATTTGCAAACCATGTTGCGCAACGGCCTCAATCTGATGATGAAGGAAGTGGGATAATCCCTAAATAAATAGTTATCAACTAAAAAAATAAATAATCTTGAAAGCGTTAAGAAAATTCTTAGACAACGTAAAACCCCAGTTTCAGAAGGGCGGAAAGTTTGAGAAGCTGCATTCAACTTTTGATGCCTTCGAAACCCTGCTCTTTGTTCCTGACACAACCAACAAGGGTGGGGTGCATGTTCGGGATGCGGTGGATATGAAACGCACCATGGCTGTTGTTGTATTGGCTTTGATTCCTGCACTTTTGTTCGGCATGTGGAATACTGGCTACCAGCATTTCAGAATGTTGGGCGAAACGGTGACCTTTTTCGACCAGTTTTTGTTCGGTGCCCTGCAGGTTATGCCCATTGTGATCATATCGTATGTGACTGGTTTGGCCATCGAATTTGCTTTTGCACAGATGCGCGGGCACGAGGTCAACGAAGGGTTCCTGGTTTCGGGTATGCTGATTCCCTTGGTTTTGCCTGCCGACATTCCATTGTGGATGGTGGTGGTGGCAACTGCGTTTGCTGTTGTGATTGGCAAAGAGGTGTTTGGCGGAACCGGCATGAATATCTGGAATCCTGCATTGGTGGCACGGGCATTCTTGTTCTTTGCCTACCCAACCAAAATGTCGGGCGATAAAATTTGGATCTCGGGCATGGATGGTGCCGACAAAATGGTGGATGGCTTCTCTGGTGCCACTGCTTTGGTTTTTGCCAAACAGGGCAATTTCGACCATTACTCGTGGCTCGACAGCTTCCTGGGCTTTATTCCTGGTTCCATTGGTGAAACATCGACCTTGGCCATACTGATAGGTGCCATTGTCCTGATTTATACCGGTGTGGGTAGTTGGAAGGTGATGTTTTCGGTGTTTGCCGGCGGGTTTTTAACAGCCTTGCTTTATAATACCCTGCAAAGCACCCTAGGTATCGAAAGCATCAATATGTCGATTCCTGCAACTTACCACCTGGTGATTGGCGGTTTTGCCTTTGGCGCTGTGTTTATGGCCACCGATCCGGTTTCGGCCACACGCACCGAAACGGGTAAATGGATCTACGGGTTCCTGATCGGCTTCTTTGCCATCACCATCCGTACCTTCAACCCGGCCTATCCCGAAGGGATGATGTTGGCCATCTTGTTGATGAACACTTTTGCACCACTGATCGACCATTTTGTGGTACAAGCCAATATTTCACGCCGATTGAAACGTGCAGCAATTAAAGCTTAACAGTAAAAAGAGTTGAAAAATGGATAAACAAGGTAATACCTATACGTTTCTATATGCGTCGGTCATGGTTATTTTGGTTGCGGCACTTCTGGCTTACACCTCCGAAAGCTTGAAACCGGCCCAGAATAAAAATGTGGAGATCGCCAAAAAGATCGACATCCTCAAGTCGGTCAATATTGCCAGTACGCCCGCTGATGCGGAGAGCAAATATGGACAATATGTGAAAAACACCTACGTGCTCAATGCCAATGGCGAGAAGGTGGAAGGGGTGGATGCCTTTTCCATGGACATGGCCAAAGAAATTCGCAAAACCGAAGCAGAGCGCCAATACCCCTTGTATGAGTGCGAAACAGAACAGGGTCTCAAGTATATTATCCCTTTGCGGGGTAAAGGTTTGTGGGGTCCCATCTGGGGTTATATCTCTTTGAACGACGATAAGAACACCGTTTATGGTGCCACGTTCGATCATAAGAGTGAAACACCTGGCTTGGGGGCAGAAATCAACACGGAAGCTTTCCAAGGTCATTTCAAGGGCAAAACCATTTTCAGCCAAGAGGGAGAGTTTGTTTCCATCCGGGTTGAGAAGGCCGGACAGGGCGGGAAGTATCCCAACTCGGAGGTAGATGCCATTTCGGGTGGTACCATCACCAGTAAAGGTCTTGAGGCAATGCTCCTGGATAATATGAAGGGTTACGAAAAGTTCTTTAAAAATTAAAATCCGGAAAAAATGAGTAACGAAAAAGAAGCATTGTTTTCGCCAAAAAATATGAAGCTGCTCACCTATCCGTTGGGCGCTCAAAACCCTGTTACGATTCTTGTGTTAGGTATCTGTTCTGCACTGGCGGTAACAGCTAAATTGGAACCGGCCATCGTGATGGGAATCTCGGTAACTATTGTTACAGCGTTTTCCAATTTGGTGATGTCGTTAATTCGCAATTCTGTTCCGCCAAGGATTCGTATCATCGTGCAATTGGTGGTTGTGGCTGCCCTTGTGATTGTGGTGGATCAGGTGTTGAAAGCCTTTGCTTATGAAGTTAGCAAGCAGCTTTCGGTGTTTGTGGGCTTGATCATCACCAACTGTATCATCATGGGACGTATTGAGGCTTTTGCCTTGGGTAACAAACCATGGCCTTCATTCCTCGATGGTATTGGCAATGGATTAGGTTATGGAATGATCCTAGTTATCGTGGCCTTCGTGCGTGAATTGTTGGGCTCGGGCACTTTAACCCTGCCTGTTTTAGGAACTGTGAAAATCATTCCCCAATTCATCTACGACCTTGGCTATGCCAATAACGGGCTGATGATTCTTCCTCCCATGGCATTGGTTGTTGTGGCCATCATTATTTGGGTGCAACGTAGTAAAAACAAAGACCTTATCGAGTCGTAACTTTTAATCGGAAAAAAATGGATTTATTAAGTTTATTTGTCAAGTCCATCTTCATAGATAATATGGTTTTTGCTTACTTCCTGGGGATGTGTTCATTCCTGGCTGTATCCAAAACCGTAAAAACATCTTTTGGACTTGGAATCGCCGTGGTGTTTGTGTTGGCCATTACACTTCCGGTAAACTTCCTGCTCAACAAGTATATTTTGAGCGAAGGTGCCCTATCTTGGTTGGGCGAAGGGTATGCCGATGTTGATTTGAGCTTTTTGAGCTTTATCATGTTTATTGCCGTTATTGCCTCTATGGTTCAGTTGGTTGAGATGGTGGTGGAGAAATTTGCCCCGGCACTCTATTCGCAGCTGGGTATATTTCTTCCTCTGATTGCTGTGAACTGCGCCATCCTAGGTGGCTCGCTCTTCATGCAAGAACGTGAGTACGAAACCCTTGCCGAAGCTACGGTGTTTGCATTAGGCTCAGGTATCGGCTGGATGTTGGCCATTGTGGGTATAGCTGCCATCCGTGAAAAACTAAAATATTCCAATGTCCCTGCTCCTTTGCGCGGCCTGGGGATCACATTTATTGTGACTGCCCTCATGGGTATTGCCTTTATGAGCTTCCTTGGAATCCAACTTTAACAGTTAATCGAAAAAAGCTTGAACATGATATTTTTAGCAACACAAACTACAATCATCACCTTCAGCATCATCATCTTTTTGGTGGTGACCCTTTTGCTGGTGGGGATGCTGTTGTATGCCAAAAGCAAGCTTTCACCCTCGGGCGCGGTGAAAGTGAAAATCAATAACGGGGAGATTGAGTTCGAAGGCGCCTCAGGCAGCACGCTGCTCGACAACCTTCAGAGTCAGAAAATCTTCCTGCCATCGGCTTGCGGTGGTAAAGGATCGTGCGGTATGTGCCGTTGCCAGGTTGAAGATGGTGGTGGATCCATCCTGCCAACCGAAACAGGCTTCTTCAGCCGTAAGGAGCAGAACGAGCACTGGCGCTTGGCCTGCCAGGTAAAGGTGAAGGAGGATATCTCCTTGGAGCTTGAACCTGCCGTGTTGGGCATCAAGAAGTGGGATTGCACTGTGGTTTCCAACAACAACGTGGCCACGTTTATTAAGGAGTTTGTGGTGAAACTGCCTGAAGGTGAACATTTGAACTTCCGCTCGGGTGGTTACATCCAAATCGACGTGCCTAAAATTGATGTTGACTTCAAAGATATTGAAGTGGGTGAAAAATGGCGCGGCGAATGGGAACAGTTTGGTATGTTCGAATTGAAGATGAAAAATCCAGAGCCAACTTACCGCGCCTATTCCATGGCCAACCACCCTGCAGAGGGCAACATCGTGATGTTGAACATCCGTATTGCCACTCCAGCTTGGGATCGCGTGGCCGGACGTTTCCAAAATGTCAATCCCGGAATTTGTTCATCCTACATCTTCTCGCGTAAGCCGGGTGATAAGGTGACTATTTCTGGTCCTTATGGTGAGTTCTTTATCAAGGATACTCAGCGGGAGATGATGTTCATTGGTGGTGGTGCCGGTATGGCGCCCATGCGTTCACACATCTTCCACCTGTTCCAAACAGCCAAGACTGGCCGTAAGGTGACTTTCTGGTACGGTGCACGCTCACGCAAGGAGATCTTCTACGAAGAGCAATTCCGTGCCATCGAGAAAGAGTTCCCCAACTTTACCTTCACCATTGCCCTTTCGGAACCCCATGCCGACGACAAATGGGATGGTCCCGTTGGATTCATCCACCAGGTGATACAAGACAACTACCTGGTGAAACACGAGGAGCCCGAAGATATCGAATACTATCTTTGTGGACCTCCAATGATGAATGCCGCCATCACCAAGATGCTCGACAATTTGGGCGTACCAAAAGAGATGGTCGCTTTCGACGACTTTGGTTCATAAATACCTGGAAGCCCCGTCAAGGGGCTTCTTTTTTGCAGTTAAAATTATTCATTATGAAAACTCTTTTATTTTTCCCCTTGTTATTGTTGCTTCTGCTTAGTTCTTGTAACCAAAAGGAGTATTTCCGCAATGAAGGGTATATTTTTGGCACCACCTACCATATTGTTTATGAGTACGACAAAGATGTTCATGACACCATCCGGGCACGGTTCAATGCCTACGATGCTTCCATGAGCACCTACAACAAGGCGTCGCTCATCAGCCGGGTGAACCGCAATGAGACGGATGTGCCCGACTCGTTGTTGACAGCAGTTATTCTGAAAGCGCAGGAGTTGAATGCCTTATCGGATGGGGCGTTCGATATCACGATTGCACCGTTGGCCAATGCTTGGGGTTTTGGTTTTTCCAAGGCCGACAGCATTACGCCACAGTTGGTTGACAGCTTGTTGCAATTCACCGGTATGCATCGGTTGCGGGTAGAAAATGGCAGAATCATCAAGGATGATCCCCGCATGATGCTCGAGACCAGTGCAGTAGCTGAGGGGTTTGGCGTGGACTATGTCGGAGTGTTGTTGGAACATTTGGGCATCGAAAATTACATGGTGGAAGTTGGTGGCGAGGTGCGTATGAAGGGGAAGAACCCCAAAGGCAACAAGTGGAACATTGGGATCGATAAGCCCATTGACGACCCAACGGCACAAAACCGTGAGATACAGGAAATCTTGAGTGTTACCGACTGTGCTGTTTCCACCTCGGGCAATTATCGCAAGTTTTTTGTGAAGGATGGCAAGAAATATTCGCACACCATTGATCCTAAGTCTGGGTATCCGGTTTCGCACAACTTGTTGAGCACCACTGTTGTGGCGCACGATTGCATCTCTTCCGACGGGCTTGGAACCACCTTTATGGTGCTTGGGTTGGAAAAGGGCATGGCTCTGGCTGAGTCGCTTCCCAATGTGGAGGCTTATTTCATTTATGCCGATACCACCGGTCAAGTTAGAACAGCCATGACCAGCGGGTTTGAAGCGCTGATCAAAAAGGAGTAGGTTGATGCTCAATTAGCCGATTCTCGTATCATTTAAAGGATTAACCGAAGTCTTATTCTTTCTTCGACTGCTTTTTGCTCCTCATCCTTCCGAAGGCATATCCCAAACCAAATGGAAGGCCAAAAAGGACCAGGATCAATAAGATGAAGTAAAGGATAAGGCTTCGCACAATCTTCACCACACTATCGGTAGCCGATTTCAGCAGATCCTTGCTGGTTTGGTCGAGGCTTTCGGTGATAAGAGCCCTTTGCTGGTCAAGGAATAGCTGCAACTCATCGCGCTGCTGCGACAGCTGAATCACAGAGAGGTGTAGTTGTGCCCCCAACTCAAGCAGCATGGGTGATAGCTCCTCCCTGAGGCGAACCGATATCTCGCTGGCCATCTCCGGCGTGTTGTTGGCCCATGTCACGATGCGGTTGACCAATAGGGTGATGCTGTCGGTGCGAGCCATCATCTGCTGAGGAAGGCTGTCGTTTTCCCATTTGACCGAGAAAAGTTGTTTCTGCCATTCAATTTGGTTGGAAAGCTGCTCGCTGATGATGCCGATGCGCTCTGAAACATCGGTCATCACCTCAGCCATGGAGCCGGTACTCTTCACATAGGTGGAGTCGGTCAACCCCAAATGGGCTATCAGTCCCGGCAAAATGTCTCCACGGGTCAGCTTCAGGTCGTTGAAAGGATTTTCTTCGGCATATTTGATTACGAAGGCTTTTAACTCCTGTTGTTTGTTCTTGCCCCTCAAGTTGGTGCTGGTTTTTTCAATCCGTTTCTTGAGGTACGAGCAGGAGTGGGTTAGCCAAGGTTGGTATTCGCCAAACAACTGTTGTCCCCCCTTGCCCGATAAGAAATCGTCCAGCTGGTAGATAAAGGTCCATACATCCACCAGGGCTGCCTCCGGAATGGTTTGATAGGCTGCTTTGGCCAGTTGCATGGAGCTGTTCATCTTCAAGATGATGGCATTGGCCGCTATTTGGGCATCGGGTGAGTTTTTTATGATGGAGTCGGTGGTTTGTGCTATCACCTTTGCAAACTCCGAGTAAAACGACCTGACGGCCAACCGGGTGTTCAAATCCTGGCGGGGCATTGGTTCGTCGTTGGTGGAGAGCGTGACGCGGAACAAGCTGCAGGAGGCCAGCGTTAATGCTGCCATGATTATGAAAACTGCACGCCTAAACTTTGGATCGTTCATTATCATTTTATTTATCATTTTGGGTGATGCGTTGCGTTACCAGCTTCGAACTGATGATGGCCATGGGTAAACCGGCTCCGGGTACCGTTGAGGCACCCACATAAAAGAGGTTGCTGTATTTTTCGTCGATATTATTGGGGCGAAAGGCACCAATTTGCAACATGGCGTGCGATAACCCCAAACCTGCCCCCTGGTATAGGTTGAAGGTGTCGGCCCAGGTTTGTGGCGTGAAAATAGTTTTTGAAACAATATGGGGTTGTATGTTGAAGGCAGTTCTTTCTGAAAAATCTTCAATAATGCTTTCCACAATGGTTTCAGCATCGTTCCACTCCTTTTTGTAGATGAGGTTGGGTACGGGGCATACAAAGAACAACGACTCATGTCCAGCCGGCGCGCACTCCTCATTGTAGCGCGACAACACATTGACATAGTAATAGGGTTTTTCCATGATGCCGGGGTTTTTGATGATCTTTTGGGCGTATTCCTCGAAGTTGTTGCCCAAATAGTAGTTGTGCAGCTCTATTTGTGGCAATTTTGTGTTCAGGCCGATGTAGAAGGTAAGGTAGCCCATGGTCCAGTCCATCTTTTTCAAACGTTCTTCCGAAAAGCTTTTGTGCTTCATCACACGCCCCCTGAAATAGGCGGCATCGGAGTTGGCCACAAACAGGTCGGCGGCATGATGTTG
>JAGPIS010000061.1 GCA_018054835.1 Breznakibacter sp.
CTGGCCATTTGGTTATGGTTTGTGTTGGGCATCAATGCCCAATCACAAATCAATTGGCACAACACCTCGCTATTCAATACCTCAAACGGACTGAGCAACAACAACATCACTGCATTATTTTCGGATTCCAAAGGATTGCTTTGGATCGGAACCGAAGATGGATTAACCCGTTACGACGGTTATTCCTTTGTTTTGTACCGGCACAACAACACCGACTCCACATCGATTACCGGAAATATGATCCGAGCCATTGACGAAACCCCTGATGGCAACCTCTGGATAGCGACTGTTGAACATGGATTGTGTGTATGGCAACGCAGCAACAACAAATTCATCTGCATCAACAACAATAAAAACAACAAGGCGGCCCTACCTGAGATCGAAATACAAGGCATTAAGGTAATTAAGGATCAAGTATATGTCAAAACTAGAAATTACCTCTCCATCATAGAAAGTCAATCGTTAAAAGTCGAATCATTCCCCATCATAGAAAATCTGATCAAGAAATACGACTATGGCAAGGCCGCATTGATTCCTTTAGATAATTCGAAACAACTGGTTATTGGTGGTGCCGATGGATGCCACCTGTTTGATATGGTCAGCCGCAAATTCATCAAAACCCCACCACAACTAAATTATTACGGATCGATCAACCACCTCTGCCAATACAAAGGTCATTTGGTGATGAGCACCAATAAAGGTTTGGCCATTTACAACGACGCGAAACAGTTGGTGAGCTTCCACAAAAGCAAAAACGTTGAACAGGAGTATCTCGGCATGTCGCCCGCCACCAATGGTTCGCTGTGGATTGCCGGCACCAACGGGGTTGAGCGGCTTGACTCCATTGGGGGACAACCAACCTCCATCATCGCCGACTTGTCAGCAATTCAAGGCATGGGTTCGTACCGCGTCAATTGCATATACGAAGACCCGAACCAAAATCTATGGTTGGGCACCCGCCATAATGGACTAGTAAGGATAGACCTCAAACAGCCAAAATTCAGTGCTTTGGAATTTGCCACCAACGTCAGCCTGCCTGCCGATGTCAAGGACATGTCGTTCGCTGCCGATGGCTCGCTGCTTTTTGCTGCGGGAACCAGAGGGGTAGCCATTGCCGAAAGGATTTGGCCAACCTCAAAAGAAAACAAGCTAAACTACATCGGTGTCTTTGGCAAGGAGGCAACCACCCTCTTGACGCGTCGCGACGGGTCAGCCTGGGTTGGAACAAATGAAGGTATCTACCTGTTGAACCGCGAAAGGAGCAAACTATCGGAATTCGATTACGCCCAGGAGAAAGAGTTTGCCAACCTCATCGGGCTAAACAACATCAACGACCTGATGGAGGATCGGTTGGGCAATATTTGGATTGCCACTAGCTTTGGCCTTTACAAATACAACGGACAAAAAATCAACAGCTATTTTTGCGACCAATACAGTCAGGATGGCCTTTGCAACGACTGGGTCAATGTGGTTTTTGAAGATGAACAAGGTTGGATATGGGTAGGCACCAACGAAGGGTTGCGCTACCTGATTCCGGGAGAAAAGGAGTTTGTGTCGGTGCGCAACACCCCGCAAGAACACGGAATACTCTCCAACAACCATGTATTATCGTTTTGCCAGGTATCCAACCACGAAATACTCATTGGGACTCGATCTGGCATAACCTGCTTCTCCAAAAATAACAATGCCTTTTCAGTATTCACCAATAACAGCCAACTCAACAACGACGTCATCAATAGCATCTTGATTGATGGCCAAAAACAGATTTGGATAGGCACCAACAATGGGGTAACGATGATCACCCCATCCAACCATATTTTCAATTTCCACCAAAGGGACGGATTAAGAAATGCCTATTTCAACAGGGGAGCCATTGCCCAGAACGATGGCTTAATCTATTTTGGTGGCCTCCATGGCATTGACCACATCTCCCCGGCAGTAATCCCGGCCAACAAAACCAAACCCCGGCTTATCATCAGCAGCATCAACATAGAGTACAGTAATGGCGAAAAGAGCTTTCTACAGGAGGCTCAAAACCAGCTCACCATCCGGTACAAACGAAATGCCATGGTGAACATCAATTTTTCGTCCCTCGACTTCACTTTGCCGCAGCGCTGCCAATACAAGGTTTTTATGGAAGGATACGATACGGAATGGAGTGCACCTACCAATAAAAACAATATCACTTACTTCGATTTGCCGGCTGGCGAGTATGTGTTGAACATCCTGGCCTCCAACAGTGATTTGATGTGGAATGAAGCCCCTCTGCAACTAACCCTTAATATAATACCACCCCTTTGGAGAACGAAATATGCCTATGCCTTCTATTTTTTAATGGTGGTCATCCTGCTGCATGTGGTCAGCAATTACCGCGTGTTTAAAATAAAACGGGCTTACCGCGAGTTGGAGGAAAAATCAAACTCCAAACGAATGCTCGAAGATCAGCGCGACAAGCTGGCAAGGGTGCACCAGAGCCTGAAGGACAGCATTGGTTATGCCAAAAGGATACAAGAAGCCATGATTCCATCCGAAGAGAGGGTACGTGTATTATTTCCTGAGTCCTTCGTGTATTTCCGTCCCAAAGATATTGTGAGTGGCGACTTTTACTGGACATTTGAAAACGAAGAGAAACAGATCCTTGTGGCAGCCGACTGTACAGGCCATGGGGTTCCGGGAGCCTTCATGTCGATCATAGGGCTCGATTTAATCAAGAATGCCGTTGAACAACAGATGGTTTGCGACCCGGCCACCATCCTAAGCATCCTCAACAAAGGCATCCACGCCACCTTCACGGCTAAAAACAACAATGAAACCGATGGTTTCAACCTGAACGACGGCATGGACATCGCCATCTGCGTGATTGACAAGGCAACGCATGTGTTGAGCTTCGCAGGCGGCATGTCGTCCATCTACCTGATCCGCGACAATGAGATCTTCAGCTACAAGGGCGACCGTAAACCCATTGGTTCAGTCGCCTCCAACGGATCGAGCCTTTACGAGAAGCAGGAGATACAGCTGCTAAACAACGACTTCATCTACCTCTTTTCCGATGGTTATGCCGACCAATTTGGAGGACCGGAGGGTAAGAAATTCAAATACAGGCGTTTCAGGCATTTGTTGCTAAACATCCACAAATTGCCGGCCGAAGACCAGAAAAACATCATCCACCAAAAATTTGAAGAGTGGATTGGGACAAAATACGAACAAGTTGACGATGTCCTGGTCATGGGGTTTTCCTATTTGGATGAAAACACCCAAGCATAGCTTGCCCGGCTCAAAAACAGTTGATGGACTTTAAATTTTAAAGTCATCGAAAAATGAATTACTTTTGTGCGTTTTTTAAATAGAAATAATAATGGGATTACAGTGTGGAATTGTTGGTTTGCCCAACGTAGGGAAATCAACTTTATTTAATTGTTTGTCAAATGCCAGGGCTCAGTCGGCCAACTTTCCTTTTTGTACCATCGAACCAAACGTGGGCGTAATTACCGTTCCCGACGAACGACTGGTGGAGCTGGAACGTCTGGCGAACCCACAACGAGTAGTCCCCACAACCGTGGAGATTGTCGATATTGCAGGATTGGTGAAGGGTGCCAGCAAAGGCGAAGGATTGGGCAACAAGTTTCTGGCCAACATCCGGGAAACCGACGCCATCATCCACGTATTGCGTTGTTTCGACAACGATAACATCACCCATGTGGATGGCAGCATCAACCCGGTGCGCGACAAAGAAGTCATCGACATGGAACTTCAAATCAAAGACCTGGAAACGGTTGATGCCCGCATTGCCCGCACCGAAAAACAAGCCAAGGCTGGTAATGATGCCGATGCGAAAAAACTGGTTGAACTGCTATACCGCTACAAGGAGGTTCTGGAATCGGGCAAGAGTGCCCGCGTGGTGGAACTCACCGAATATGAGAAAAAGCTTACCCACGACCTGTTCCTGCTCACAGCCAAACCGGTGATGTATGTTTGTAATGTGGACGAAAACTCGGTGGTGACGGGCAACCAATATGTAGAGGCGGTGCGTGAATCCATAAAAGACGAAAATGCCGACATCTTGGTGATTGCTGCCCAAACAGAAGCTGACATTGCCGAACTGGAAACCTACGAGGAGCGCCAGATGTTCTTGAACGATTTGGGATTGACCGAATCGGGTGTGGTGAAATTGATCCGCTCGGCCTACCACCTGCTTAACTTGAAAACATACTTTACCGTTGGGGTGAAAGAGGTTCGTGCCTGGACTTTCCATGAGGGTTACACGGCACCTCAAGCAGCCGGTGTAATCCACTCCGACTTTGAGCGTGGCTTTATCCGTGCCGAGGTGATCAAATACGACGATTTCTTGAAATACGAATCGGAGCAGGCATGCAAAGAAGCCGGAAAGCTCAACGTGGAAGGCAAAGAGTACATCGTTCAGGATGGTGACATCATGCACTTCAGGTTCAACGTATAATCAACAACCAATCATATTACAAAGCCATCCAATACAACGGATGGCTTTTTTGTTTTCACCATCCACCCCAAAATAAGTGAACAATTATCATAGTTTTATCAATAAAATTCTAACGTTAAAAAGTTATATTTACAGCCAGATATTCAACAAACAAAAAATTTCACAACAAAACAATTAACAGTATGAGAAAATTATCACTCTTACTCCTTACGTTCTGTTTCGCATTCACCTCGATGCTCAGAGCCGATGAGGGGATGTGGCTTCTACCACTGGTGCAGAAGCTCAACATAGAAAAGATGCAGGAAATGGGCTTCAAGCTCACCGCCGAAGACATCTACAGCATAAACAAAAGCAGCCTGAAGGATGCCGTAGTTATTTTTGGTGGCGGCTGCACCGGCGAGCTCATCTCCGACAAGGGTCTGATTCTAACCAACCACCACTGTGGCTATGGAGCCATCCAGCAATTGAGTTCGGTAGATCACAACTATCTGGAAGATGGTTTCTGGGCAAAAAACTTCAATGAAGAGTTGCCTGCAGAAGGCCTCAAAGTGACCTTCCTGAAATACATGGAAGATGTTACCACCCAGGCTTTGGAAGGGGTCACCGCCGAAATGTCCGAAGAAGAGCGCGAAGCCAAAATCAACAGCAACAGCAAAGCCATCGCCACAAAAGCAGCCGAAGGCAACCATTACAAAACCATGGTGCGCGACTACTTCAACGGCAACCAATTCTTCCTGGTTGTTTACGAAGTATTCGAAGATGTGCGCCTGGTGGGCACGCCCCCTTCGTCCATTGGCAAGTTCGGCCACGACACCGACAACTGGATGTGGCCCCGCCATACCGGCGACTTCTCCATGTTCCGCGTATATGCCGACAAAGATGGCAAGCCTGCGAAATATTCGAAAGACAACGTGCCCTTCAAGCCTGCCCACCACCTACCCATCTCGTTGAAAGGTGTGGAGATGGAAGATTTTGCCATGACCATTGGTTTCCCAGGAAGCACCGACCGTTACCTCACCTCATGGGGCATCGAAGAGCGTATGAACATCATCAACCAATCGCGCATTGTGCCACGCGGCATCAAGCAAGATATTTGGCTGGCAGATATGAAAGCCGATGAAAAGGTAAATATCCAATACGCTTCAAAATATGCCGGAAGCTCCAACTACTGGAAAAACAGCATCGGCATGAACCGCGGCCTTGAAAAGCTCAACGTGCTTGACCAGAAAAGAGCCCTTGAAAACACATTTGCTCAATGGGTGGCAGCCGACCAAAACCGTAAAGCCGAATATGGCGAGGTATTGCCTTCGTTGCAAAAAAACTACACCGAACAAGCGCCTTTCCTGAAAGCCAACCAATTCCTGCGCGAATGCATGATTGGTGGTACTGAGATTTACTATTTTGCCCTTCGTGCCGGTGCATTGAAAAAAGCTTTGGAAAACGGCAAAGCAGAAGAGATCGAAGCAGCCAAGAAATCGTTGGATGAGACAGGAAAAGCCTTTTACAAAAACTACTACAACAAAACCGACGAAAAGGTGATGGGCGCACTTTTGAAGCTGTATCACGATGATATCGACAAAACCTACCATCCGGCATTTTTTGCCATGATTGCCAAGAAATACAAGGGTGATTTTTCAAAATATGCAGCTGATTTGTTTAAAAAATCAATCTTTGCCGACGAAGCCCGTTTCAACAGTTTCATCGCCAACCCCTCGCTCAAAGCATTAAGTTCTGATGCAGCATTTACTGGAGCCGAAGCTATTATTGCCGTTAACCGCCAGTTGGCTGAAAAACTTCAGGCCACATCGCAAGTAATTGAACGCAGCAACCGATTGTTCCTCAAAGGGCTGATGGAGATGCAAAACAACCGCACCTTCTACCCCGATGCCAACTTCACCATGCGCTTGAGCTATGGCAAAGTGGGCAACTACGAACCCAAGGATGGTGTGATTTACAAACACTACACCACACTAACCGGCGTTATGGAGAAAGAAGACCCCAACAACTGGGAGTTTGTGGTTTCGCCAAAACTGAAGGAGCTTTATAAGAACAAAGACTTTGGCCAATATGCCGATAAGGATGGCTATATGCCCGTATGCTTCACCACCGACAACGACATCACCGGTGGTAACAGTGGCAGCCCTGTGATCAATGCCAATGGTGAACTTTTCGGGTTGGCCTTTGATGGCAACTGGGAAGCCATGAGCGGCGACATTGCCTTTGAAACTCAACTTCAGAAGTGTATCAATGTGGACATCCGTTATGTGCTCTTTATCATCGACAAATATGCAGGAGCCACCAACCTGATTGAGGAGATGACCCTGGTAAAATAATCACGGTTAATATACTGAAAGCCGGAAAGCTTAAGCTTTCCGGCTTTTTTATTGCGTCAAAACGGGGTATTTTTTGCGCAAATAATTTGTTTGATTGATAAAAATATCTATTTTTGCACCCGTAATCAACAATGGTCGGTTGGCCGAGTGGTTAGGCAACGGTCTGCAAAACCGTGTACGGCGGTTCGAGTCCGCCATCGACCTCCCAAAAAAAATCCTGCTCTAAAAGCAGGATTTTTTTTATTTTCAATTCAATACCCTCAAGCTGTGGATAAAGACGCGACGACTACTGTTGGTAGATGAAATTACCACGGCAGCATCTTCCGATCCCGAATTCATAGTAAAACGTATGGTTTGATAAGTTGTCAAGTCATCACTGGCTTGATACGAAACCGTCTCCGTTTGCGCACCGCAACTAACTTGCAATGTTCCACCCAAGGTTCCGGTGCTACTTATCCATCCCTTCACTTGTAATTCAACAACAAAAGAACCACCATTGACTGTTAGGTCAAGAGGATTGAGCTGTATAATGCCCGACAAAGAGGTAGTTCCCAACCGGATGGCATCGCCAGCCTGATAAACACTGGTAAGTACAGCATATCCTGAACGGCTGGCAAGCGAGCTGTTGGAACCTGAAGTGGAGATACTATTACCGCTCAACCCGGTAAAAATATCTTGCCAAGCCACTTGCCTAACAACCTCGCCATCGGTGATGTCGAAATCATCATCCCGATCGATGGTGCCGTTGTCACCACTGATGGATAAAGTGAGGAGCGTCGGATCTTCGGGCAGGGGCACCACATTGACCACGATGGTTTTTAGGTCGCCAGCAGTCAAAGCGAACACGCGACGATAAGTGATGCTGTTCATCACCACAGAAACAGTCACCTCCCCTGGATTGAAATAACCATAACGGGTTTCGTCGTTGTTGTAATACAATTCGCCTATGGAATTGGTAACAGCTGCATGATAGGCATATCCCTTTTGTAGGCAATAATCCACCATATTTTGATGATAAGAAAGGCGGAGCCCTGAATTGGTTTGCCGGCATTCCAGCGAAACAGTGGTCGTTTGTTCAGCCACCACCACCACATCGTTGCGCGAGGCGCCATATTCGGGCTGGTTAAATCCAAGCGTAGCATAAGGCGTTGATGCAACAGACACTGAATAAATACCGGCATCCAATTCAATGGGATTGGACGAAGCTGCCACTGTATTGCTGTATTTGACATCTCCAGTAGTATTTTCGGTGATGGTGACGATAAAATCGTCCACTACAATGGCTGCTTTCAGCGAATTAATTTCCACCGAAACAGAAGCATTCAGCAGGATTGTTCCTTTACCCTCCAAGGGTTTTACCTCCTCGTGTGTGCACGACATGGACAAAATGGTGATGACCAGCAGCACAATGATACTATTTTTCATACCATCCATTTTATCAAATTTCATCGAAAGTGAAGTAATCCTCGCTAACTGTCGTGTCGTCCACACCGGTAATGGTGATCACCAATTGGGTCAACTCAGGCACATCATTGGTGATGTTGATGTTGACCGTCACCAATTCCTGCGCGGCAAGCGCAATCATTTTTTCATAAGCAGTCCCATTCAAATCAACCACTAGATCCACATTGCCAGGCAAAAAATAACCCGTCCGGGTTTCATCATCACCATAGTCGAGCGTATGGGCGCCCGCGTTAACAAGGGTGCTATAAGCATATCCCTTCCTTTGGCAATACTCCAGAAACTTGTCGGTATAAACAACCCTAACGCCGGCATTGGTTTGCAAGCAGACGAGCGAGACGGTAGTGGTCTGGTTGGGTGAAATTACCACATTATTGCGATTGACGCCGTAAGCCGGTGAATCGAAGGCCGGTATGGTAAAATAAGCAGACTGAATATCAACAGTATAAGTTCCGGCAACAAGTTCCAACCCTTCGGCAAATTGTCCCACCAAACCAGAAAAAACGATTTCACCGGTACCATTATTGGAAATGGACAGAATGAAATTCTCGGTGTTGATAGCTGCTTTATTAACCACCTCGAACGATACGGAGGTGCTCAGCAGCAAATGTCCTGGAGCATTTAATGGATCAGACTCCTCCTTGATACAGGAGCCCATCAGAATTCCAGTAATAATCGAAAATAGTAAAATCCTCATGTTTCAATACTTTTTTCATTACATCTCAATAAAAAACAACCGCACAAAAAAGTATTCCATTTAAGAGAATGAACAAACAGATCAATTCCTGACAACAAAGTAAATCAGACAATCAAATGTCTTGGGGGAAACATGGTGCCCGTGCATAGAAGAAGATGACCATATCCATGCTTTTTGAAATAACAACATTTGATGGTTGTTATCTTTTATAAAGTTATCACAAACAAACCAATTCCACCAACTCTTTTTGGCAAAAAAAGTTTGACCAGCCATAAGGAAGGTTCAATTACTTAAGACACCCATCAAAACCAAGACAAAACCATCTACCAACCACGGTTCACCGATTCGACAGTAAGGAATTGTATAAAGGCTGCTACTTCAACAAGCGTATATCCCACAATCTTCAACTTATGGAGAGTATTTTTTCACCCTCGAGAAAATTTATTTTTACATCCTCATGAATAATAGTATTTTTAAGCAGTTTATGAAAAAAATCGGGGATCATTCATGAAGTCGGGACTATTATCATTTTTTGAAAACAACCAGGAAGAGGTATCCCTTTTCTTCAACATAGGATGCGATGCCAATAATGTATTCAGGCTGGATCATATCACGG
>JAGPIS010000062.1 GCA_018054835.1 Breznakibacter sp.
CGCAAGTTGTTGAAAAATAGTGAATCACATAATGGTTTGGCCGTTGATGGGCAACCCAACAGCATTTACAACAACACCTGGGGCAACAGTTTCAATGCCAAGGGGATGGATGTTTTCACCAAGTTCGCCCAGGGTTACGGTTATGCCCAATGCACCAACAATTGCTACCAACGTTTGACCGATCCAGTCAACATGACCCGGCGGGTTCTTTATCTGAAGCCCGGTTTGTGGTTGGTGTTTGATAATTTTGTGGGACGAGGTGATCGCCGCTATTCCCAGTTTTTTGGTTTTGCCGACAAGCAAGTGGAGGCTCGTCAGCAGCGCGTTCAAACCACCTATGGGAAAAACGATTTGGTGGTGGAAGCCATCAAGCCTGTTGAAATCAGTTTGACTGAAAGTGTTTGGTCGCCGGAGTACAACTTGCTCAAGGAGAATGTGCGGGCAGAGTTTTCAGTGTCCACCTCCGGATCACACTCTTTAATCACTGCCCTTTATTTTCCCGAACACGGTTCCATCAACATCAAACAAATTCCTGTTTACGACCGTGCCGATATCAAGTTGGCCGATACGGTGGCCGAAGCGGTTGAGGTTGTTTGCAATGGCAAAGAATATGTGGTTCTCGTGGTGAACAACCCTCAAGGTCCGGTGACGCCTTTCTACAAAGTTAAGGGTTTTGTTGTGACGGGCGAGGTTGTTTTGCTCGAAAAGCAGGGTGGTGGTTATGTTCAACATGTTATTCTTTAGTGTTTTATATTGATTGTTTATGAAAAACGTATTTGTTTTTTTCTTTATACTTCTTCTGAATTTCAGCCTATCAGTGGCAGGACAGGTGAAAAATGTGAAACATGTGGTGATGATTGGTGCAGATGGCTTTGGTGCCTTCATGCTCCGCGAGCATCCCGAAGATTTTACAACCATCCGCAATATGATGCAAAATGGTAGCTCCTCGTTGGAGATGCGTACTGTTTTGCCATCTTCAAGCGCTTGCAATTGGGCCTCCATCATGATGGGAGCCAGTCCCGAGCTACATGGCTACACCACCTGGGGAAGTAAAAGCCCCGATTTGCCATCCAGGGTTTTGAACCAGTACGGCATGTTTCCTGGTATTTTTGGCGAGTTACGCGCCAAATATCCCAAAGCGGAGCTGGGCTATCTCTACCAATGGGATGGCATGGGGTATTTGTTCGACCGTGGGGCTGCCAGTTACGAGTTTCATGCCAAGAATGGCAACGAGGAGATGTGCCAGGCCACCTGTGATTACATCACCAAACGGAAGCCCATGTTCACCTTTGCTGTATTTGATCATCCCGATGGGGAAGGCCATTCCGACGGTTGGGGTTCACCCAAATACCACCAAATGTGCCAGGAGATTGACGGATATGTGGCCAAAATCCTGAAGAGTATCCAAGAGGCCGGGATGATGGAGAATACCGTGGTGATTTTTATAGCCGACCATGGCGGAATCGAAAAAGGGCACGGAGGTAAAACCATGCAGGAGATGCAGGTGCCATTTGTGCTTTTTGGTGCAAAGGTGAAAAAGAACTATGTCATTGACCGCAGTCTGATGATTTACGATACCGCCAGTACCATTGCCCATCTTTTTGGCGTGGAGCAGCCTCAAGTTTGGATTGGGCGTCCCTGCACTGAAATCTTTACGAGGTGATTTTTTGGTGTATTAAGCGAATTTGAGCAATTTTTGTTTGATGACAATGCATTGCAATGTGTTGGAATATAGTTAGTTTGTATTTTTGTTGAAAAATATTTGGGTTAAATTAATTTTTGAATATTAAAATTATATATATTTAACACATATTTAATCGCTGCCTTTCCCTTAATTCAGATAAATCCAGATGAAAAGAGGTCTCAATCAGATTGGGACCTCTTTTTTATTTTGTTGCTTTTTTCTTGGTCAATTGTAGCTCTGGCTACCTGAAACCGAGTTGCCGATCACCTTGATACTGCCGCTGCCGGTTTGCAATTTTCTCTTTCCACTGTTGCCTTTGGCGTTCAGTGAACCGCTTACCGATTCCAGGTCAAAAGCGATTTGTTCCATGCTGTTGCTTAGGTTAATCCTGATGCCACCGCTTACCGACTTGAAAAATGAGTTGCCTGTTAGCGTGATGGCGGTACCTTGTTGTCCTCCACTGACGGTGCTGATATTGAGTGCTCCCGAAATGTTGTCCAAAGAAACGCCCCCCGAAGCTGTGTTGGCGGTTACATTGCCGTTGATCTCCATGGCTTTGATGCTGCCGCTGGCGGTATTGAGGTTGATGGTGTTGCCACCTCCTGCAATTGCAATGCTGCCCGATGCAGCCGAGGCTTTCACGGTGCCCGTGATGTTTTTGATGTTGATGGATCCCGATGCCGACTTGGTCTCCAGGTTTCCTTGGATGTCGGTGTAGCTTTGGCTTCCGGAGGCCGTTCCTGCTTTCACATCACCTTTAATGTTGCCCGCCTGTATCGAGCCCGAAGCTGTGTTGGCAGCAAAGGTCGAGCGGATGTTGTTGAGCTTGATGCTGCCCGAAGCTGCATTGAAACTCAATGCAGCCTGGCCGATGTTGTCGGTTGAGATAGAACCGCTGGCTGTGCTGATTTCCAAATTGGTGTTGACAGGTACCACAAAGGCTAGCTTCCCTTTGGTGCGACCCGAAATTCGGCTGGGCTTTTCCAACCATATTTTCAGGGTTGAGCCATTTTGTTCGTATTTGATTTTGACGGTGGCATCGGCATACACCTCCCCGTTGAAATCTATTTCCTGGCTGTTGCTGCCATTGATGGTGACATCGCAAAAGGATCCCTCCACCACCAGTTTGTTGATATTGTTGAATTTCTTGTTGACTTGATCCGCAAGGGACTGAGCCATGGCCGAAACTGCCAGTAGAGGCAGCAATAAAGTGATTAAGAAAAGCTTTTTCATCGTATGTTGTATTAAGTTCTTTGTGTGTGACGCTCAATGAACCCTGAAAGTTACAACATCCTGTTTTTTTTGTAAAGTGGCTGCCCGACGAGTCGGACAGCCACTAGTGGTTTTGTTTAAATCAGTTCGTTGGCCAATGCGGTCAGGTCAACACCCGATAAATTGCCCGAGGTCATGATCAACAGGTTGGTGTTTTGCCACTGGTGCGACTTTAAATTGGTTACCAACGCTGCCGATTCGGTAAAAACCGTCAGGTTGTTTTGATCAAATGCTTTTTCCACATCGCTCTTTTCAAAGGGTGGCAATTTCTTGTGCTTCACAACCTCCGGATTGAAGAACACGATGGCTTCATCGGCTTCCTGCATGGCCTTGTGGTATTCGGGCAGGAAATCTTTGTTCAGACTGCTGAAGGTGTGCAACTCCATGCAAGCCACCAGCTTCCTGTTTGGGAATTGCTTTTTGACTGCTGTCGTTGTGGCTTTGAGTTTCGATGGGGAGTGGGCAAAATCAAGGAAAATGGTGCTTTGATCTTTTTTCTTCAACACCTGCAACCGCTTGGCTGCTCCTTTGAATGAGATGATGGCTGTTAAGAAATCTTCAGGTTTGATGCCCAATTGTTGGCAAACCAACATGGCGCCTTCGATGTTTTGCAGGTTGTGGTCGCCGAAAACCATCAAGGGATAGGCTTTCCCCGCCTGTTCCACAATGGTGGTGCCATCCTCATTGCGGGCAGGTAAACCTTTGTAGGCAAGGGTTTGTGCCTGGAGGATGCTCTGTGCGATGGCTGCCAAGTTTTCGTCACCTTCAAAATAAATGAGCTTTCCTCCCTGTTCTATGCTGCGGGCAAATATGGCAAACTGCTCCACGTAATTATCCCAGGTTGGGAAAACGTTGATGTGATCCCAGGCAATGCCCGACAATAGGGCGATGTGGGGTTTGTACCAATGGAATTTTGGGGTGAGGTCGATGGGTGAGGAGAGGTATTCATCCCCTTCGAAAATGGCGATGGGCGCTTCTGCCGTTAGACGCACCATGGTGTCGAAGCCTTCTATTTGTGCACCAACCATATAGTCGAAATCAACTTCCAGGGTTTTCAGCACGTGCATGATCATGGAGGTGATGGTGGTTTTGCCATGGCTGCCACCTATTACTACTCGGGTCTTCTCTTTGGTTTGTTCGTAGAGGTATTCAGGGTACGAATACACTTTTAATCCCAGCTCTTGTGCTCGTAGCAGTTCTGGATTGTCCTTGCGGGCGTGCATCCCCAGGATGATGGCATCCAGTTCGGGTGTGATGAGGTCGGGTTGCCATCCCATGGTTTTGGGTAATAACCCATGCTTTAGGAGTCGCGAACGGGAGGGTTCAAAAATCTCGTCGTCCGATCCGGTTACTTGAAATCCTTTTTCGTGAAGGGCAATGGCCAGGTTGTGCATGGCACTGCCGCCTATGGCTATAAAATGAACACGCATGGCAATGGTTTTATGGTTTGTTTGTTTGATTGGTTTTGTATTGTGATGGATTGACACCGAACTGTTTGCTGAAACAACGCCTGAAATAGGATGGGTCGTTGAAGCCCACCATCTCCGATATTTGCGTCATCGAAAACTGGTTGGTTTGTATCAGTTGTGCCGCCCGTTTGATGCGGATGGATTTGATGAAATCAACGATGTTTTGTCCCGTCATGGTTTTGATTCTTCGGTACAAGGTGGGTTGGCTCATGTGAAGCCGTTCGGCCAAGGCCACCGCACTGAATTCGGGGTTGGCCATCTCTTCTTCCACAATCTGCATGGCACTCTTTAAAAATTCCTCTTCATGGGTTTCGATGTTGATCTCCGTGGGCTCCAGGATGATGCGTTTGTTGAATGACGTTTTCATCTGCTTGCGGCTTTCAATCAGTTTTTTAACCTTGATGCGGAGAATGTCTGCATTGAAGGGTTTTGTCACATAGTCGTCGGCACCCTGCTCCAGCCCCTCAATCTGCTCTTGATCGGCAATCCTTGCTGTCAGAAGGATGACCGGTATGTGGCAGGTTGATTCATCCTCCTTGATCCGTTGTGTTAGCTCAAGGCCATCCATCACCGGCATCATCACATCACTGATGATCAATTCGGGTTGCTCCTTTTGTGCCAACAATAATGCCTCTTGCCCGTTTGAGGCCTGTAACACCTGGTAGTTCGACAGAATCTCGGCCAAATAGCTGCGCAACTCAGCATGGTCCTCCACAATAAGGATGCGGTCGCTATCTTGGGCTTCGTTGGCAGGCATTGGCTCCATCTGTGTCATTGCTCCCCTAGGTTGGCTTTGCGGCATCTCTCCTGCCATTGGTGTGTGGCCGAGCGGCAGTTTCACAAAGAAAGAGCTTCCTTGGTTTGGCGTGCTTTCCAACCATATTTCACCCGACAGCAATTCAGTCAACTCCTTGGCCAAGGCCAAGCCGATGCCCGTTCCTGTTGAAGATGACTTCTGTTGGTTGGTGGTTCGGAAAAATTGTTCGAAGACATATTTTTGTTCTTCATTGCTGATGCCTTGGCCATTATCTCTGATTTCAATGATAGCCCATTCTGGTCGGTCAGGATGGTCGGCGCTGGCAATTATTCCGATTTCTCCTTTCTCCGAAGTATATTTGAACGCGTTGGATAACAGGTTGGTGACGATGGTTTCCAGCATATGCGGGTCGGCCAATATGGTCAGGGTGCCTACTGGCACCGACAATGAAAACGCCATGTTCTTCGACGTTGCCAGTGGCATGAATTGTTGATGGAAGCGTTGTAAGGCAATGGCCAAATCTATTGGTTCGGGATGGGGCGATAGGTTTCCGGTTTCAAGTTTGCGGAAGTCCAGCACCTGTTTGATCAGGAGGCTCAACCTGGTGGCATTGTCGCCAACGGATTGCAGCCTTTTGTAAAGGGCTCCGTCCATATCACGCTGTCGAGCCAGTATGTCGTTAATGGGGGTGGTGATCAGGGTTAATGGGGTCAACAGCTCATGGGTAATGTTGATGAAAAATCGGCTTTTGGTTTCGATCAGTTGCAGTTGGTTTTTCTTCTCCATACGCTCCAGTTCCAGCTGGTGTTCCATCTTATTGCGGTAGAGCACCTCATTTTGCTTATTGACCATTTGGCGGTAACGGATACGCCAAAATGCTACAATCAAGCCAACGGCCATTAGCGCGAAAAGGGCTATGGCCCAGGTTGTTTGCCACCAGGGGGGTAGCACCACGATTTCAAGTTGCATTGGGTTTTCCCCAGTTGTGCCATCTGCAGCCGTAACGTTGAATGAAAAAAGGTATTCCCCTGGAGGCAATTGCTTGTATGCAATGGTGCTCCCTTTTGTGTCGACGGTGATTGGATGTTTATCGATTCCGGTTAGTTGGTAGGTGAATTTTTGCAGGTGGACTTGCTTGTGCGATGAACTGGTTAGTTCAATCGTGATATTGTTTTCTGGGTATTTGAGGTGTAGTATTTGGTGTGGTGTGTCACCACCATAGTTGTTGATAGTGGTGTTGTTTATTTGAATATTGGCGATCAGAGGATGTATTTTGGCAATGTTTTTTGGTCGGTTGTCGGGATTGAACAGCAAGATGCCATTGTTATTGCCTACAAGAATGTTTTTGTCCCGGTCGATGAATAGGCTGCGGTTGTTGTTGGCAATATAATGGTTTTCGGAGGTATAGCTCCTTGGGTCGAACTTTGTGATGCCTGAGTTGGTGGCAATCCAAAGGGTGTTGTGGTGGTCAAAGCCCATGGCTGTGATGAAGTTATCGCATAACCCCTCGCGGGTGGTGAATGTTTTGAGCGGGGAGTCGGGTAGGGTTGTTTTTCCCAGTCCACCTCGGAATCCGATCCATAGATTGTTGTTCGAATCTTTTGCCAACGCCCAAGTGTCTTGTAGTTTTTCGGTATTGCTGGTTTGTTCTTGTCCCACTGCGATGATGGGGGTTCTCTCTGTCAATTGGTTGGTCGGAATGATAAAGGTGCCATGGTAGCTTCCCATAGCTAGTGAATCCTTTGACAAGCGGCAAAAAGACCGGATATGGAGTTTGTTTAGAGACGCGTTGCTGAAATAGATGTAGCGGCTCTGCCCGTTAGCGCGGTTTGTCACTATCAATCCTTCGCTGGTGCCCAGCAGCAGTTCATTATCATTGGTAGCTTCTATGGTTTCTATGCGCCCGTTGAAATGTGGTCCATTCACCGGCTTGATCACTGTGATGTGCGGTTCTTTGGAGGATCTGTTGATCCTGATTAAACTTGAATTTTCCGATCCAAACCATAAGTTTTTATGGTCATCGGTAAAAGCGCACAAGAAATTCGAGATGGGTTCTTGGTTGTCGGGTCTTTTTAGTGCCTTGATGGGTGTGAAGGTCAAAGGCTTGTCAGGATCCGGCGCTTCCGTAGAGTGCCGTATGCCACCATGGAAGGTGGCGAGCCAAATCCTTCCTTGTGCATCCTGGGTAATGCCTTTCACCTCATACTCGCTATCCATGGGCACCCTGCGGAAGAAGGCTTTGTTGAGTTCTATCTTTATTGCCCCGCCGCCAAAAGTTCCGATCCAGATCACTTGGTCGTCGGCACACAATACCGATTGTATGCGCGTCTCCTGCATTTGGGTAAATAGCGGGTGACTCAAGTTGTAGCATTCGGGTATGATGTTGTCCTTTCTTAGGCGGTTGATTCCATTCCAGGTACCAACCCATAGCGATCCGTCACCATCGGTTCCCGTGGCGTAAATATCGTGGTGAACCATGGCATAAGGGTTGTTGCGTTCTATGGTGGCTGAGGGGAACGCTTCCAACTCCCCCGTTTTTGTGTTCAGCTTTACCAAGCCGGCACTCATGGTGGCAATCCATAAGATTCCATGGTTGTACTGCAAGTGGTTGATGTCGAAAAGGATGTTGCCAGTGCGATCCTTCAATGGAGAATCATATTTCGTGACGTGGTTGGTTGTTGTGTCCAGCTGGACGACAAAATGGTTTGGTGAACCCAAATAGAAAACACCATTTTCATCTTGTGTGATGGCGGTTAAAAAATTGCCGGTTACTTTATTTCTTTGAGTCCAGTCGTAAACATTCAGTTTGGGTTGTTCCCCTGCTTTGGTTTCAATGGATATCTTGAACAGCCCAACTGAGGTGCCCATCAGTATGGCCGAACTTGTTCGTCCTTCCATTCCTGTGATGGTAGCCGATTTGAACTTTTTAAGGGCTGAATGGTCGATGGTCGAAAACTCCTGGTATGTTTTTGTTAGGAGATGGAACGCCATCAACCCCTTATTGGTATTGATCCATAGCCAGTCAGCCTCCGTTTGATGGATGTCGTATATCGAAAGTGTGATGTCGGGGATGATGAATGGTTTCACCTTATGCCCGTCGTATCGGTTCAGCCCGTCGTTGGTGGCAAACCAGATGAATCCGCTCCTGTCTTTGAATATTTGGTTGATGTTGTTGTCCGACAGGCCATTGAAGCGGGTGATGTACTCAATGTCCATTCCTTCTGTTTGCCAAGCTTTCGTGTTTAGGCAAATGGAAAGCAACAAGGTCGCCATCACGTATTGAATTAAGGTGTGCTTCATCGGTCTCAACGGTTTGGTCAAAAATAGGGAATTTATTTTTATTCGTGTTGAATCTTTTTGGAAGGGTACCTTATCTCTATTTCATGAGTTCTTTATCTGGATATTGTTGTTTTCTTTTAATTTTAGCTTATTTTCGTTGATCTTTTAATTATCGCTTTTTTTGTTAAACCATCCTTCCTTTAAGCTTTGTCGAAATAATATGTTGGGATCTTTCTTCAATAGGTGGCCTTTGCTTTTTGTCGTTCTGTTCAGTAATCCTTTGCTGATAGCTGATCTGTTTTCGTCTGAGTTAAAAGGATTGAACTATTCATTTGAACAAATATCCTTGGATGATGGCTTGACCCAAAGTACGGCAAAGTGTGCGCTTCGCGATCATACCGGATTGTTGTGGATTGGCACAAAAGATGGGCTGAACTGTTTCGACGGCCATACCATGACGCATTACTTCAATAATCCTTCCGATAGTACTTCTATACCATCGAATAATATTTTCTTCATAGTTGAAGATTCACGTCATAATATTTGGATTGGTACCGAACGGGAAATGGTGCGTTACGACCGAGCCAATGATTGTTTCCGTAAAATTAAGACCAAAAGTAGTTTTCTTTCATTTCGTACAGCCCTGCAAATGGATGACCGGTTGCTTTTTGGCAGTAAAGATGGTATTCTTGATTATTCTGTGAAGGAGAACCGTTTCCAATTGATATCTTTCAAAGGGATTGTCCCGGAGATATCTTCGGGGTACCAACTGCTCCCTTGGCGCGATAATGAAGTACTGGTGGGTTCGCGTTGGATGGGGTTGTTTATTTGTAATCTCGGTAATGGTGTTTTGACCAAGGCCGATTTTTACCCCGAATCAAATGTTATGTGCATGTATCGCGACCGTCAGGGTCGTTATTGGATATCCCCGTATCAAAAGGGTGTATATTGCTTCAGTAGGAATGGCGATCAATTGAATTATTACAATACTCAAAATTCAGGGTTGAATAATAGTTTGATTCTTGATATGATTGAGGTGGATGACAAACTTTGGATTGGAACCGATGGCGGTGGAATTAATGTCTTTGATT
>JAGPIS010000229.1 GCA_018054835.1 Breznakibacter sp.
CTTGCCAAGTTCGGAGGAAATGGCCGGGCCTATTCCAATAAAGCGCTTCACCCCTTTTTCCTTGATCAGGGAAACCACCTGGTTGTAGAGCACCTCTGCCGGAATCCCCGATTGGAGTATGTCGGAAAGAATGAGCGTGGGAGCCAACCCCTTTTTATTGCCTTGCTGGTGCAAGAAGTCTAGAGCAATCTCCAACGAACTAATGTCGGCATTGTAACCATCGTCGATGATCAAGCAATTATTGTGTCCCTCCTTCTGTTCCAGGCGCATCCCCACAGGCAACAACGACTGGCAGCGCTCTTGAAGTTTCGGGACATCGACACCATAATGCAAGGCAAAGAGCAGAGCATGCAGGCAATTTTCGATGGAAGCCACATCCGAAAATGGTATTTCAAAAGTACAGGACTGCCCCTGGTACAAACAATCAACCACCGAGGAACGGTCCTTTTGATTCATACCGACAACCTGTAACTGGTTATCGGCATCCTTCCCCCACGAAACCAAACGCGCTTGCGGATACGTGCTGCGGATGGCGGAGGCCACCAATGCATGGTCGCCACAAAAGAAAAGTGTTTTGGCTCGCCGACCAAGTTGCAATTTCTGCTGAAGTTTCTCCTCCATCGAGTTGAAGTTCTCCTGGTGGGCAGGCCCTATATTGGTGACAATCACTTCATCGGGCGCAATCATCTGTTCCTGCACGGCCATTTCGCCCTTCATGGAGATGCCCGCCTCAATAATCCCCAATTGGGTTCGTTCATCCATCAACCACAGCGACAAGGGTACCCCCACCTGGCTGTTGTAACTGCGGGGCGACCGAACGCTCACCACGTCGTTGCCCAACAAGTGGCTCAACCACTCCTTGACAATGGTTTTCCCATTGCTCCCTGTGATAGCCACCACTTGGCAGCCAACTTCACGACGGTGAGCAGCCGCAATATTCTGGAAAGCCACCACCGGCGACTCTGCCACAATAAATGCTGCATCGGGATACTGCGCCAGTTGGCTGAAACGGTTGGAGACTAAAAAAGCCCGTACGCCTTTATCGTAGAGCTCATTGATATACTGATGACCATCATGCTGCGTCCCTTCAATAGCAACAAAAAGGGTTCCTTGGGGATTGAAAAGTTTCCGACTGTCGATGATCAAGCGGGAAACCTTCCTATCAGCATTGTGAACAACAATCCCGTCGCAAAACGATGCCAACTGAGAAATCGAATAATTAGGCATTCTTATTTTTTTGAGTTTTTTTATAGAAACAAGTGCGGCAGAGCGGTTCATACTCATTTTTCTCCCCCAGCACAACCAGTTTTTCTTCTTCGGAGAGACGATGCGAAAAATTGGCCAGATTGCCACACTCCATGCAAATGGCATGAACCTTGGAAACATACTCGGCAACAGCCATCAATTGCGGCATGGGGCCAAACGGCTTGCCCTTGAAATCCATGTCGAGCCCGGCAACAATAACCCTAATACCCTGGTTTGCCAAATAGATACAAACATCGACTATGCCGGGATCAAAGAACTGAGCTTCGTCAATACCCACCACATCCACATCGGCGGTAAGCAACAGAATAGTTTGCGACGACTCCACCGGTGTCGATAGGATGGCATTGGCATCGTGTGAAACCACCTCGTTTTTGCTGTACCGGGTATCGATAAGGGGTTTGAAAATTTCGACCTTTTGCTGGGCAAACCGCGCCCTGCGCAAACGGCGGATCAGCTCCTCGGTCTTACCCGAAAACATGGAACCACTGATCACTTCAATCCATCCTTTCCGTTTATCCCTATTTGCTTTACTTTCTAGAAACATCTATAACATTTTGAGATATTTAAAACCAGCTATCGTATTAATTACCTTAATGATTGCATCAACAAATGATATAGCGACCATTTTTTCATACATTTGCAAAAGTAAGAAAAACCTTGTTTTATTATTATGGAAAAAGACGCCATTCTCAACATAGTTATCAACGACATCAAAGAACTTGATTTGCTGATGTCCACCTTCAAGGGAAAACCAACCATTCCCCAAGCCTATTTCAGATTGGTCCATTCCAAACTCAACAACATCGCAGAGGAGATGGCCATGCTGGAAGAACTGCACAAAACAGCAGCCCCGTTGAATGGGAAATCTGTTGAGACAATGCCGCCATCAAAAGAGGAGCCGGTATTGGAAACAAAACAAGTACCTACCGCGCCAACCACTATTGAGGTGGAGGCCACCGAAACGCTAAATTTCATTGACGAGGAACCGGATACCACCTTAGCGTTGCAACAACCGCAGCAAGAGATGGCACAACCAACTGCTCCCATGAATCCATCGGCGAAGCCACAGGAAACCACGAACCATGAAGTGGCTGTGGCAGAGCCTGAACCAATAATTGAGATTCCTGCCGCTAAGGTACCCCTAGAGGAAAAAGAACCTGCCACTGTGCTGGAAGCCATCATGGAAGCCCCCCAAGTGGTGAAAACCAAGGGAGACCACTCGGTATTGGGCGAAACCATAGGTTTGGACCGCAAATCGCTCAACGAAACCATTACCAACCAAATTTCGGCCGATGACCTGACAAAAATCGGAACACCTGTCAACGACATCCGAAAGGCGATGGGCATCAACGACCGTTTTTATTTCCAGCGCGAGCTGTTCGACAACAACAACACCGCATTCAACGACACGCTTGACCAAATCAACTCAATGAGCAACTACAACCAAGCGTACGTGTTCTTGAAAAGCAAGTTCAGCTGGGATGAATCGCAAAAAGAGACAGAGGAATTTTTAAGAGCCGTTCGCCGGCGTTTTCTATAAATTAAAGATGAGCAAACTATACATTGTACCCACGCCGGTTGGAAATCTCGAAGACATAACACTTCGGGCACTCCGGATATTGAAAGAGGTTTCCTTTATCCTGGCTGAAGATACCCGAACCACAGGTTTC
>JAGPIS010000063.1 GCA_018054835.1 Breznakibacter sp.
GAGTATTTCGGCCTCGGTGGAAAGGGTATCAAAGGCAGGAGCTGCCTTGTGGATAGGGCTTAATGTATCCCTTGAAACCTCGGGAAGGCCATCAATGGCTTTACCAATCACATTAAGCAAACGCCCCTTGACGGAATCACCACCCGGCATCAAAATTGGGAATCCGGTATCAATCACAGCCAACCCACGGGTCAACCCATCCGTGGAATCCATGGAGATACAGCGAATTGTGTTTTCTCCAATATGTTGCTGACACTCAACAACCAGCCTGGTTCCATCGGTCCGTACTACCTCCAGTGCGTTTAAAATATTAGGCAATTCGGCATCAGTCAACTCAAATTTCACATCAATTACCGGCCCAACAATCTGAATGATACGACCTTTAATACTTTTTTCCATGTGCTTAGTATTATATTACCGATCCGACTACATCCTCAACAAACGATGGGGTATAGGCCTGATCCAAATTTCTTCTGTTCAAAATGGTTTTACCTCACCGGTTACGTTGAATGAGTCCGGTGGCAAAATCTTTGAAAAATAAATAGTCATCCTGCTCAATTGTCAAAACCACCAAAGCCTGCATCGCCGATTGAAAAAAGTAGTCGATCTTCTCTCGAACAATCTCAGCAACCGACAATTGATCATAAACTCCCCTTACGGCAGCAATCTTCTCATCCCGATCAAAACTGGTGCGGTACAACCAACTTTCCAAGACCGACAGCTGTTCCCCGTTGGCCAACTCTCGCGCTTTAATCAACAAATAGGTTTTTTTATTCGCCACAATATCGCCACCAATACTTTTCCCAAACTGAGCTTCATCGCCATAAACATCCAACAAGTCGTCCTGAAGCTGGAATGCCAGGCCAATATTTTGTGCAAAGGCGTAAAGATGGTTGGCTGCCTCATCGGAGGCTCCCCCAATAAAAGCACCAATTTTCATACTTCCGGCAAGAAGAACAGCTGTTTTCAACCGAATCATTTCAAGGTACTCTGCTTCTGAAACATCACCGCGTTGTTCAAACTCCATATCGTATTGCTGACCTTCACAAACCTCAAGTGCGGTGGTGTTGAACACGTCCAAAATGGTTTTAAAACGGGGAGAATCGATTTGTGCTACAGATTGAAGCGCTTTGATCATCATGGCATCGCCCGAAAGGATGGCGGTATTGGGATTCCATTTCACATGCACCGTATCGTGGTTGCGGCGCATGGGGGCATTATCCATAATATCATCGTGCAAAAGCGTGAAGTTATGAAACAGCTCAATGCCGATGGCCGCAGGAATAGCCTTGCGGAAGTCACCCGAAAAAAGTTGGCAGGCAGCCAAACACATAACAGGCCGAATCCTTTTTCCGCCAAGAGACATGATGTACTCAATGGGCAAATATAGATTTTCGGGCTTAGAAACGATGGGCAATCGCTGCAACTCTTGCTCTACAACACCTTGCAATTCTTTGATCGACAACATTCTGAATAATGAGATTTGATATTTTCTTTGAGTATGTCAAAGATAAAAAACTAAATGGCAAAAAAACGGCATTTACCGATGTAAAGGAATAAAAATAATCACAAACGCCCCCGATGGTCACGGGGGCGTTATGGTTAGGGTTTTTCAATGTTTTGTTCGGCCAACTCTTTTTCAGGAATCCGCAACGAATCAAGCTCGATATCCTCATCTTCGTTATAAATCTGCAGAAGAGGCTCTTTAAAAGATCGTGTAGTAATCATCTTATCCAGCGACATCAGCAGGGAAGGTAGCAGAATAAGGTTGGAGAACATAGCCACCAACAGGGTGATGGCAATCAACATGCCAAGGGCCTGTGTGCCACCAAACTGGGACACACTAAAGATTCCAAAGCCAAAAAATAGGATGATGGAGGTATATATCATACTCACCCCAGTCTCCTTTAGGGCTAAAAACACGGCTGCACGGATGCTCCAGTTGGTCTCCTTCAAATCCAAACGATATTTCGATAAGTAATGAATGGCATCATCCACCGAAATCCCGAAGGCAATACTGAACACCAGAATGGTGGAAGGCTTGATGGGAATGCCAAAATATCCCATTAAACCGGCTGTCATAATCAGCGGCACCATATTAGGGATGAGCGAAACCAAAACCATCCGTTTGGATTTAAACATCCAGGCCATAAAGAGTGAAATAAGGAAAATGGCCAGGGCAAGGCTTGAAAAAAGGTTGGTGATCAAATAATCGGTTCCTTTAAAAAAGATGATGCTGGCACCTGTCAACCTAGTGAAATATTTATCCCCCGGAAAAGTGGAGTCGATGGCTGCCTGCACCTGCTGCTCGAGCTCGCGCATATGGGTAGTGCCCACATCGGCCATCCGGAAACTGAGGCGGGTGCGCTGCTTCAAACTATCCACAAAAGTGTTGATCAGTTTGGCTTGACCGCCCTGCGACTTACCCACATAAGAGAGGATAAAACCACGCTCCTGGTTATTGGGGATGCCATACCGAGCCTCATTGCCATTATAAAAGGACTGGCGGGCAAACTTGACAGCCTCCACCAGCGACAAGGCTTGCGAAAACTCAGGCATGGCCGATATTTCAGACTGGAGTTGATCCAGTTTCGTCATATTGCCCACCTGAAATACCCCGTTGGGTTTTTGAGTGTCCACCATAATCTCCACGGGCATCAACCCATCGAAATTTTTCTCAAAAAATTTCAAATCGAGATACAAGGGATCTTCGTGCGGAATATCATCCAACATATAACCGGTGGTTTTCATCTTGGTAATGCCGATCAACCCAAAAACCAACAACGCAATGGTGAAAATGTACACTGGACGCCTATGGTGTTGATTGATACGGTTCAACACATTCACCACGCGTCCCATCATTTTGTTGTCGAGGTGTTCTAGTTTCTTGGCCGAGGGAGCCGGCATGTAGCTGAACAGGATGGGGATCACCAAAAGGCAGATCAAATAAACACACATAATGTTGATGGACGCAATCACGCCAAACTCGACCAGTATTTTACTGGAGGTGAACACAAACGTGCCAAATCCCAGAGCGGTGGTGAGATTGGTTAAGAATGAGGCATTCCCAATTTTCCGAATTACCCGCTGAATGGATTTGATCTTGTTGTTGTGGCGCCGGTATTCGTTATGATATTTGTTGAGGATGAATATGACGTTGGGGATACCGATAACAATGAGCAACGGTGGGATCATGCCAGTCAGGATCGTGATCTTGTACCCGAAAAGCCCTTGGATGCCCAAAGCCCAGACCACCGAAATGGAGACCACCAGCATCGATAGCAAGACCGTACGCAGGGAACGGAAAAAAACAAACATGATCACCATGGTGATGATGCCGGCCAGAATCACGAACATGTTGAGCTCCTGTTTCACCATCTCCGCGGTCACCACCCGGATGTAGGGAAGACCTGAGTAATGCACCTGGGTTCCGGTTCGTGTTTGATAATCGAGCCCGACCTTCTTAATCTGATCAATCAATGCCACCCTCCGAGCGCTTTGCAGGATGGATGGATCCAATGTGATGGCCATCAAATAGGCATCACTTTCCTGGTTATAAAGCATCCCGCGATAGAAAGGCAAGCTACAGAAATGCCTTTTCATGCTGTCCAGCTCAGTTTGAAAGCGCAGGGAATCGTGGAAAATGGGTATGACTTCAAACTTACGCTGTTCGGCATTCTTTTTCAGATCGTAGGACTGAGCCACCGAAAAAACAGAGGTGACACCCTCCACTGCCTTCAATTCCGAGGCCAGACGTTGCCACTCTTTAAACGCATTGAGTTGGAAAAAATGCCTATCCTGAACTCCAATCACGATCATATTACCCTCATTGCCAAACATCTCGACAAATTCCTGATATTCAATATAAGCAGGATCATCCTCAGGCAACAGCGGGGCATACTGGTAGGACATTTCAATCTTCCGGGCCTGGAAGGCCATAAAAACAGTGATGCCGGCAATCATCAACAAAACGGCTATCCTGTTTTTCAAAATAAAACGGGCTACTTTAGTCCACATAAAAACAATATCAATTTGCAAAAGATGCGAAATTATTCAAAATCGCTGTTAATTATCGCTGGGTAAAAACATGGGATGGGTTAGAGATCCAAAAGTCCTTCGGGTAGATTGAAAATGATCTGCTTGTGAGCGTCATCCACCGAAACGATAAACTGTTCCACAATGGGGATCATCAATTCACGCCCCTTATAGTCCACGATGAAAAGGGGATTCTTGGCGATCTCTTGGATATGTGAAATCGATCCCAGTTCGCCATAGGTTTGGTCAACAGCGCAATATCCAATAACGGAACCCGACACACTGCTACTGCCGTCATCTTCGTTCAGCCACTCGCGTTGCACATAAACCTGAGCTTCCGATAACCGGCGAGCCTGTTCCTGGGTTGTCACATTCTCGAATTTGAAGATGGCCTCCTCCGGGTTTTTCTCACGAATTTCTTCCACAAAAAAAGGAACCAACCCGCCCTGAAGCTCGACAAAAACGAAGTCGAAACTAATGGATTCGACGGTAAAACCTTTTTCAACCCGAACAATCACCTCACCATTCACGCCATGGGGACGGGCACAGTGAGCCACATGGAGACACTCCTCTTTTTCAATCATCCTGTTTTTTTTAAAGCATCCAAAGATAAGATAAATAGGTTTGGATTGAAATATGAAGACGAAAAAAGGGTCGATCTTGAAAAAGAACGACCCCTATCATGAAGAAAAAATTACTCAGGTTACTCAGCAGAAGTTTCTTCTGTTGCGGCTTCTTCTGAAGCAGCTTCTTCTGATGCAGGTGCGGCAGCAGCAGCGGCAGCAGCAGCAGCTTCAGCCTGTTTTTTTGCAATTGCAGCAGATCTCTCAGCATTGATTTTAACCTCTTCGGCCAGACGGGCTGTTTTGGCATCCATCTCAGCTTTTGAAAGTCCTTGTTTTTTACCTTCGATCGCAGCTTCTTTTTGTTTCGACCAAGTTTCGAAACGACGGTCAGCTTCAGCTAAATCGAATGCACCTTTTTTCACACCTTCCATAAGGTGTTTCTTCATCATAACGCCTTTGTACGACAAAATTGCCTTACAGGTATCGGTAGGTTGAGCACCGTTTGAAAGCCATTGAAGGGCTTTTTCAAAATTAAGGTCGATTGTAGCAGGATTCGTGTTTGGATTGTATGAACCAATCCTTTCGATAAACCTGCCATCTCGTGGCGCCCTGCTATCTGCTACCACAATGTGGTAGTAAGCATACCTTTTGCGTCCGTGTCTTGATAGTCTGATTTTTACAGCCATTGGACTAATTTTAAAATTAATTTGTATTAAAACAACCTACTAAAAATTGTGCGGCAAAGATACAATTATTTTTATTGATTCCACAAGGAGATTTGCTTTTTATGCCACAAAAAGAATCATTTAGCCTTGCTGATGGCATTCAAACGGGTCTGCCACTCTTGGGCCAACATCAATTCGTTGTTGATATTCAAACGCTCGCGGGAATCAAAAAAGAGGATTCGCTGCTCGGCTTTCGCTTTACCAGCCAGCAGGCACAATTCCACGCGCTCGATAGCACCACCGCCATCGCCACTATGCTGAACCGCCACCCGACATCCTGAGAGAGACTGCAGGGGATAAAGGGATGCTGGCGTCTTTTCATCCTTCTGAAAACAAAGGGTTTCGCCTTTCACATCAATCCCGATGACGGAATCACCCCATACCGAGCAACCCTCTTCCACAAATTGGTGAGGGGCACACGCCTGCCTCAAACGGTCGATGATCGCACGACGCTTGCGGCGTCCATTCAAAGAGATTAAAACAAAAGGGCCAATACAGGCTACCACAATAGCCACCGAAATAATTGCTAAACTGCTCATAGTTATAAATTTGAAAAAATCCCAACACAATAGGTTGCAAAATTGGGACAGAATAAAAAAACAATAATCCTGGGTGCAGTAATTCGACTACCACCCAATAAAAAAAGAACAGTTAGCAAATCACCAGTAAGTGTGGAAAGGATATCCTATATCGTATCGTTCAAAAGGAAGCAGAAGGATCCGCCGTATATTGAAATAGCAATTCTGTGAGCATGCTTCAAAATTCGAGGGTGCCGCCACCGAAACGCCAAAAATACGCAATTGCACATTAGGAGACCAATCGCGCGAGAACAACCCATTTAGCAGACTTCCTGCGGAGCTATTGGGGAGGAATTCCCCCAACGAAAAATCGTCAATTTGAAAATACTGGACGGAAGGATGGGCATTGGCCTCTTGCGATGCGGCGTCATGAGGGATTACGGCACGTCCACTCGGCTGATTCCAAATCAGAACCAATCCAAACAACAGAACGACTAACCCTATTTTCCTGCGCCAATAAGTCATGCGTCAAAAGTAACAATTAAATGGTGCGGAAACAAAAACAAGGATGATTGGTTAATTGGGTAACCAAAATTAAGCCATCATTTTCACAACGGTTCACAAGGGAATCATGGCGCATTTTTTAACTTTGTGGTTTAAACAGCATCTTACATGGCGCAGCTACCATTTACACATTTACACGTTCACTCGCAATATTCCATCCTCGATGGGGCAGCCAGCATCAAAGGCCTGGTGAAAAAGGCAAAAGATTGCGGGATGAAAGCACTTGCCCTCACCGACCATGGTTCCATGTTTGGCATCAAGGAGTTTTTCGACACCTGCAAAAAAGAGGGCGTCAAACCCATATTGGGATGTGAAACCTATGTGGCGCCCCGCTCGATACTCGACAAGCAGGGGAAGGAGGATCGCTCGGGCGACCACCTGATCATCCTGGCAAAAAATGAAAAAGGGTACCGCAACCTACTGAAACTAATATCCATCGCCAACATCGACGGGTTTTATTACAAACCGCGCATAGACAAACAGTTGCTCGAAAAATACAACGAAGGGTTGATTGTTTCCTCGGCCTGCCTTGGGGGTGAAGTGCCCCAAAAAATCATGGCCGGCGACCTGGAAGGGGCAAAGGAGACCATCCTGTGGTTTAAGAATATTTTTGGCGACGACTACTACCTGGAAATCATGCACCATCCCACCAATTACCCCGGTCTCAAAGAGGAGATATCGGATAACCAAGTGATGGTGAATGAAGTCATTTTAAAACTTGCCCGCGAAACAGGCGTAAAGGTCATTGCCACCAACGATGTGCACTTTTTGAATGCCGAGGATGCCGATGCGCACGACATATTAATATGCCTCAATACCGGAAAGGATTACGATGATCCGAACCGGATGCGTTACACCCAGCAGGAGTGGTTTAAAACCACCGAAGAGATGTACCAACTCTTCGGACATGTGCCGGAAGCACTGGAGAACACCTACGAAATAGCCTTGAAGGTTGAGGAGTACGACTTGAACTCCAAGCCCATCATGCCCGACTTCCCGCTGCCCGAAGGATTTACCGATGAAGGCGAATTTTTGAGGCACTTAACTTACGAAGGGGCCAAGAAACGTTATGGCGACCCAATACCGCCTGAACACCTTGAACGCATCGACTTTGAGCTGGACACCATCCTGAAGATGGGTTTTCCCGGCTATTTCCTGATTGTTCAAGATTTCATCAATGCCGCCCGCGACATGGGCGTGTTGGTGGGGCCGGGCCGGGGTTCGGCAGCAGGAGCTGCAGTAGCCTATTGCACCGGCATCACCAATGTGGATCCCATCAAATACGATTTGCTGTTCGAACGGTTCCTCAACCCCGACCGGATCTCAATGCCCGATGTGGACATCGACTTTGATGACGATGGCCGGCAAATGGTTTTGGATTATGTCACTAATAAATATGGTCAGGACAAGGTGGCACACATCTGCACGTTTGGCACTATGGCTGCAAAAATGGCCATCCGCGACGTGGCACGGGTGCTCAAATTGCCCCTTTCGGAAGCCGACCGCCTGGCCAAGATGATTCCGGAAACACCCAAAATCACCTTGCAAAAAGCCTATAAAGAGGTGCCCGAGTTAGAGGCCGAAAAAAGTTCGCCAGACCCATTGATATCGCGCACCATCAAGTTTGCCGAAACCTTGGAAGGTTCGGTGCGACAAACAGGGGTTCATGCCTGTGGCGTGCTGATTGGCAAACATCCACTGGATGAACACCTGCCAGTAATGCCCACTAAAGAAGAAAAACTGCTCACCACCCAATACGATGGCCGTTTTGTGGAAGCCATCGGATTGCTCAAGATGGACTTCTTAGGTCTCAAAACGCTCTCCATCATTAAGGAGACGCTGGAAAATATCAAACTGTCGAAAGGGATTGTAATCGACATGGACACCATTCCCATGGACGATGAAAAAGCCTACCAGTTGTTTAGCCGTGGCGAAACCACCGCCGTATTCCAGTTTGAAAGCCCAGGGATGAAAAAACACTTAAGGGCGCTCCAGCCCAACCGATTCGAGGATTTGGTGGCGATGAACGCCCTTTACCGACCGGGGCCAATGGAGTACATCCCATCGTTTATTGAACGGAAACATGGTCGCGAACCCATTGTTTACGACCACCCCATGATGGAGCCCTACCTCAAGGACACCTATGGCATCACGGTTTATCAGGAGCAGGTAATGCTCCAGAGCCGAGCATTGGGTAATTTCACCCGAGGCGACTCCGACACCCTGCGTAAGGCAATGGGTAAGAAGATGCTCGAGGTGATGAATAAGCTCAAGCTAAAATTCCACGATGGGTGCCTAGCCAGCGAAGATTTTGTCAAAGGGTGCGAAGGACGGGATGCGAATAAGCTGATCGATAAAATTTGGGGCGACTGGGAGGCATTTGCCTCCTATGCCTTCAACAAATCGCACTCGGTGTGTTATGCCTATGTAGCTTACCAGACGGGTTACCTGAAAGCCCACTACCCGGCCGAATTTATGGCAGGGGTATTGAGCCGCAACCTCTCCGACATCACCAAGATCACCACCTTCATGGAGGAGTGCAAAAGCAGCGGCATTGAAGTTCTAGGACCTGATGTGAATGAGAGTTATAGAAAATTTACCGTAAACAAGTCGGGCGCAATCCGCTTTGGCATGGCAGGCATCAAGGGCGTGGGCGAAGGTGCCGTGGATGCCATCATTGTGGAACGCGATAAGAATGGCCCCTTCAAGGATATTTTCAACTTTGTGGAACGGCTGAACCTAACCACGGTAAACAAAAAAAACATAGAAGCATTGGCCAATGCCGGAGCCTTCGACAACTTGGGAAACATGCACCGAGCCCAGTTCTTTGCAGGATATTCGCCCACCGACGAGACCTCCTTCATCGAATATATCATCCGGTATGGCAACCGCTACCAGGTTGACAAAGCAAGCACCCAAAACTCGCTTTTCGGAAACATGCCGGGTGGAGGAATCGAGATCAAGAAGCCCGACATTCCACAATGCGAACACTTTTCGACACTCGAGAAGCTGAAGCGTGAAAAGGACTTGATTGGCATCTACCTGTCGGCACACCCGCTGGATGACTACCAACTCGAACTCAAATATTTCATCAATACTCCG
>JAGPIS010000064.1 GCA_018054835.1 Breznakibacter sp.
CCCTTTAACCGTTAAGGCAGGAACAACCGTTTTTGCACCGGTTCTTTGTACGACTTGCCAATAGGGATGTAGCTCTGCACCCCGTCGAGTTTGATTTGGTTACCATAGAGCGCCTTGATCTTGTCTATCTGGATGATGTAAGACTTGTGAATACGCATGAACATTTGCTCAGGCAGGGTCTGCTCCAAATTGCGCAACGACTCCAATGTGACAATCTTTTCGTTGTTCTCGCAAAAGAAGGTGACGTACTCCCTTAATCCTTCAATATATATGATCTGCTTGAATTTGATGCGGTGGATCTTATGGTCGGCCTTTATCAGGATATAGTCTTTTTCGGCTTCCTTTGTGGGGCTGCTTTCCGGTGCTGGCAAATCATTGGCCAACAGACGTGCAGAGGCTTTGTTCACCGCCTGCATAAAACGGTCGAACGAAAAGGGCTTGAGCAGGTAGTCCAACGCATCGAGTTGGTAGCTTTCGATGGCAAACTCGGTGTAGGCCGTGGTGAAGATTACCAGTGGCTTCACCGTTAGCGTTTTGAAAAAGTCGATGCCGGTGATGTCGGGCATCTGGATGTCGAGAAATATCAAATCGGTGTTTCCGGCTTGTATTACAGGAAGGGCATCGAGTGCCGACTTGAAACTGCCGGTCAACTCCAGGTTGGGTACTTTGTCGATAAATTCCTGAAGCAGGATTCGAGCAGGAAACTCATCATCAATAATGATACATTTGATATTCATAGCAGTTTGTTTTTATTCTTTTTTTCCGGTGTCGATCATCAATTGTACCCGGTGCTCGTTGGTGGTTGATTCAATTTTCAGTTCGAAACGCCCGGGGTAAAGCAGTTCGAGCCTTTTGCGGACGTTTTCAAGGCCTATCCCGCCTGGCAAGTCGCGGTTGGTCATGGTAGGCATGATGGAGTTGCTGATGTTGAAAAACAGCATTGATCCCAAGCTGTGGATTTTCAGTTTGATCCAACCTCTTTTGGTGTTTTCGATGTGGCTGTGCTTGAAACTGTTTTCCACAAAAGGGATGAGCAACATGGGTTCAATCATCAGCTCCCGGTTGCACTGATCCATGCTCACCGTCAGGTTGGGTTCGGTATCCATTTTTAACCTTTGGAAGTCGATGTAATTGCTGATGTAGCTAAGTTCCCGTTCCACCTTCACCTTCTGGCTTTCGCTGTCGTAGAGCGTGAAGCGCAACATCTCCGACAGTTTCAAAATCATCTCGGGGGTGTTTTCGGCTTTGATCACCGACAACGCATAGACATTGTTCAGGGCATTGAATAGGAAATGGGGGTTGATTTGCGATTTGAGGAACTTCATCTCAAACTCCAGGTTTTGATTGGTCAAATCGAGCTTCTTCTGCTGCAACTCGCGGTCGCGTATGATGTAAACAAAGAAGGTACTCAGAAAAAACATCCCCAACGAAGAGAATATGGCATTAATGACCATGGGCGGCAATTTGGCCGGCAAAAACATGAATGTTGGAGGGGGACCCAAATGCCTGCGGGTTTCCCTTTCTCCGTCGGGATGGGCGTCCATATCTGCGATGATTTCCCTTATTGCTTCTCTTTTGGCTTCTCTTTCTGGGAATATATACGGTTCACTCAACGAATTGATAGCCGTCGCGGTTGAAACGATGGCGGCAACCATCAATAAGTATTTGATGTATTTGCCGGTGAAAAAAAACTTGGGCAACAGCCAGAAGGTGTTGAAATAGAAGATGAAGGCGTTGATGACCAGCGCCCTTATTCCGAAGAGCAAGGCGGCTTTTAGGGGCAGGAATGTGATGGGGCCGTAAAAGATCAGCAAGCTGTAACCCACCCAAATGGAGGTGTGGATGCCGATGTTCTTTATCCTTTTGTCTTTTGTCAATATCATGAATGGTGTGTGTTGATTGACCGATGTAAGATATGGATTTGTTTTCCTTTATCAAATAATGGAAAGAAAGCGAACACACCAACGGGTTTTTAATTCCGGAGGTGTGTTGCACAATGTTTACTAAGATGAATAGAGATATATTTAATTGCTTTTTCTGTTTAATATGTAATCCATCTCTTGTTCGGTGATGGAAGGCATTTGTCCCCTCATCAATTTGTTTTTCACCAGTGTGGCCGTTTCAGATGCTACTTCACGGCTTGGGAAGAATTGGATTCCTTGGGTGCCGGGCATGGTTTCCTGCTTGATGATGGTTTTGCCTTTGTGTTCAATCATATATATCCAGTGTCCATTCTCCTGCTCCACAATGGCCTTGTAAGAGGATTCTTGGGCACAGGCGCACATCAGTATGATAGCGATCGATACGATGGCGAATAGTTTGTAAGGCACTGTTTTAATTGCTGGTTGCATCCTCTCAATCATTTTCTTCGTACTCGGCATCGGGATCAAATGTCCAAACATCATCCAGGTAATAGCCCGAACTGCGGCCGGTTGTGACAAACGCTTGGTTGTTGACGGTGAAGGCTACCGCTTCGTAACGGTTCGACCCTTCAAAATTTGTTTTTTCTGTCCATCGGTCGGTTACCACATTATATTCCCAAGTTGAATTGCCCGGATAACCTGGTCCTCCGGTGGTGATATAGGCTTTGCCGTTCAAGGTGAAGGCCACTCCGTTGATGCCCACCATGTTGTAGTCGTCGTCAAACGAATCGTCGCTCACATCGGCAATGGCATTGAGGGTCTCCCAACGGTCTTCTTCGGGGATGTAATAGTTGAAATCTTTCACATACTGTCCATTGTCAACGCCTGTGACAATGTATCCTTTGCCATTCATCACAAAGGTTGTGGCATCACGGCGTTTGCTGCCTGCCACACTTACTTTTTGTGTCCAAGTGTCGTTGCCGGGGTTGTATTCCCAGAAATCTTTCAATACGTTGCCGTCGTAGCCGGTTCCCACATAACCCTTGTTGTTGATGGCAAATGCCACGGCACCGTAGCGGGCGCTTCCACCGAATGGTGCCACGCTGGTCCATTGGTTCAGAGTTGGGTCGTAGGCGTAAAAATCATTCAGTCGGTTGGTACCATCGTAGCCGGTTCCAACATATCCTTTGGTGTCGGTGCCAAAGGCAACTGCCCCGTTGCGAGCCACACCGGGCAATGAAGCTACTTGCGACCAGAAGTCCTTCGTGGCATCGTATTTCCAGAAATCTTTCAACCGTTCGTTTTCGTTGCCATCGTAGCCGGTTCCAATATAGGCATCGTTGCCGATGGTGAAAGCAACAGCATCGCTGCGGGGGAAGCCTTCGAAGGCTCCACGCTCGATCCAGTTCCCCACCAAATCATCGTCATCATCGCTTGAGCAGCCGGTGAAACCGAAGCCCATCAGGATTAATAAGAAGAGTCCGAAAATAATTGATCTAGTCATTGCTATAAATTTTTTTTTGATTTTCAAAAGTAACCACCGGCAGCTTGTTGTTTCAATCTATTCAACCAAGGGAGGGTCTGTGTCCATCAGTAGGCAGCTTTTGCCAATCAGTGGTGCTTTGGTTGCCTGTGAGGGCTTTTCCCTTTTTCAAGCAGTTGTTGGTTGATGCCAACGGCCTGTTGGTTGAATTCATATCGCTTAGCCAATCGGGTTTTGTTCTTTTGCCGGTGTTGAAAAATATTAATGACAGATGGATAAAAAGAAAATTTTCAAGTTTCTTCCTCTTTTGAGTTTCCTGGTGATGGTTTATGCTTGTGATATCGGGACTTTTGAGTTGGGGCAGGACTACGTTGAATCTAATACTTATGTGGAGTTGATTGATACGGTTACGATTGAATTGTCAACCTTCCGGTTCGACTCCATCCAATCATCGGGTAGCGGTTTGGCCTGGGTAGGTTCTTCAATAATCCCCAATGTGGGTACCATGCGCTCGGAGAGTTTTTATAAGGTTCAAATTGCTGCCGGGATCAGTTGGAACAAAAAGGAAGTTTACGATTCAATATGTATATCGTTGAAGCATAGTGGTAGTTATCTTGGCGACACACTTCAGCCTTACACCCTTACGGTGAACCAGGTTACGGAAACCATTTCAGAGAACGACAATGGCTCCATCTATAATAACCGAACCACCCTTTTTGACCCGCAACCCTTGGGGAGCTACCGCTACACCCCGCGCCCGAACGAAAAACCCAAGATTACTTTTCGTTTGAACGATGATTTTGGCTTGGGCATACTGAATTTTTGTAAAGAAAATTATCAAAATTCCGACGCTTCAACCCTTTTTGCCAGTTACCTCAAGGGCATCAGGCTTGGTAGTGTTGGCGAGCCAAATTCCATGATGGCTTTTGATGCACAGGACAGCACCATGATGATTACCCTGTACAGCCACCTGCCATCCATTGAAGACGAGTCCTTGACGCGCGAAATATCGCTGAGCGACAATACACTCCAATACAATTATTTGCAGACCACCGGTCTGGAGCACCAGTTTGGTTCGCTGACTGATTACAAACAGATGTTGCCTTCAAAAATATCCGACAACATGGCTCTGATGCACGAGGGCAATGGATATTATATGCGGGTGGATTTCCCCTATATCAATGAGTTGATGGATGCCAACCAAAAGGGATACATCGTCAAGGCTGAGTTGCAGCTTTATCCAGTAAAGGGTACCTACGAGCTGGCTAAATTGCCATCCAGTATTTATTTACACGAAATTCAGAAAGTGAACGTTTGGGGTAGCAGCCTCACCACGAGTGATCAAACTCAGGTTACTGGCACCCTCTATTCGGATCCTTTGTTCAATGAGGATATCTTTTACTCGATCGATATCACCCAATACTTGACTTCCAGGCTAGCCGAATCAATTGTCAATACCAATAATGGCCTCACCTTCACTTGGAGTTCGTCACGCAATAGCAATTATGTGGATGCCTTGTTGTTTGGTGGTTCGCGAAATAAAACAAGCCGTTCACGGTTAAAAATTTATTATTACTATTATGATAAGGATTAAATATCTTTTGGGGCTTCTGCTCTTATTGCTGATAGGGAACTTGGATGCCCAGAACAACACCTCTTCGCCGTACTCTGTATTTGGCGTGGGTCAGATGGCACAGCGGGGCGATGTGGTCACATCCTCCATGGGCCATGCCGGTGTAGCGGTGAGTTCGCCTGGCTGGCTGAATACGCTCAACCCTGCTTCCTATGCAGCATTGGATAGTACTGCCTTCTATTTCAACATGCAGGTGGATGGTTATCATAGTACCATTGAAAGTGATGCGCAGAAGCAAGACAACATCAACGGTAATATCAGTGCTTTTTCCATGGGGTTTAAGGCCTCCCGTAACTGGGGGATCGGCATTGGATACATGCCATACTCCAGTGTGGGCTACAGCATACAAGGGCAGAAATACCTGTTGGGAACCATTAGCACCTATCCGGTATTGTATGAAGGGAGTGGCGGGTTGTCGCAAATCTACTGGGCCAACTCGGTCAAACTGTTCAAAGGCTTTTCCGCTGGCGTCAACCTCTCTTATTTGTGGGGTAACCTCAAAGTAACCGAATCCTCCACCTTCCCTTCGTTGACCAGCAATGTCATTTTCAACGAACGCACTTATTATATGCACAATTTCTATTTTGAATATGGCTTCCAATATGGTTTCAATATTAAAAACCACACAATTGGCATAGGGGCTGTGGCCAATGCCCAAACCCGCTTGACCAGTAATTTTCAGCAGAAAGTTTTCAACGATTACTCCTCCAACATCTATTCGGAGGAGTCGGAAGCCAAAGATTTTTCTGTGCCCATGAGCTACAGTGCAGGTCTCTCGTGGGATATGCCCAATGGTTTGCTGCTGGCGGCCGACTATGGCTACCAGAATTGGCAGGCTATCAATAATCCCAAAAGCGAATCGGCTGTTTATGTTGACAACCACCGTTTCAGTTTTGGCGTGGAGTATGGTGCCAAAAAGAAAACCTATAAAAGCTATATGCTGCGGATGAAATACCGCGCCGGCCTGTTTTACAATAGTGGATACCTGGAGCTTAAGTCGAACCGCTTGACCGAGAAAGGGTTGGCTGCCGGATTGACTTTCCCTCTTGGTAGTCGCGGTAATTTGTTGAATTTGGGCTATGAATACCTCCTCAATGGAAGCCGTAAACAGGGATTGATGGAGGAGACCCGGCATACTTTCCGTCTTGGTTTGACCATCAATGAGATGTGGTTTATGAAACGGAAGTTCGATTGATTAATTATTTCTTGTCTTTTTCATGTTTGATCGGGAGTATCTCCGTAGATGCTTCCACTGATCAGGAGGACTTGGCCGTCAAGGTCAAGTCTCTCCTGACTTTTAGTTTATTCTAATTTGATGATTTTGACTCGGTGGCTTGTGTTGTTTCCAGTTAGTTTCACCATATAAACGCCTGCTGCCAGGTGGTTCGTGCTAATGGTAAAGGTTTGATGGTTGTTGGTTACTTGCTGATGAGGAAACCTGGAATCTTTGCGGAAATAGTTACCGATGAAGTGGCCGACTATAATAATGGTCGATTCAGAAACATAAAGGTTGATTACATCAACGGCCATGAAGAGGTGAAGGTTAATTGAATGAATTAGAACGACCTGTTCAAGATTTTCTTCTTATTTGTTTGGTTTTCAGTATGTATTTTTTAGATGCGTACCCCAATCACACACACGTCATCAATTTGTTCCAGATTGCCCTTCCACTCTTCGAAAACCTGGTCAATGATCATGCGTTGTTTGCTCATGGGCGCCTGTTGGATCGATAACAATAGTTTCCGAAAGGGTTCTACTTTAAATTTTTTGCCCTTTGGGCCACCAAATTGATCTCTGTATCCATCTGAAAAAATGTACACTGTATCTCCCTTTTTTAATTCGAAGGTATGTTCTGTGAATGGATGAGAATGATCAAAAAGGCCGATGGGTTGGCGATCGGCTTTTATCTCTGTGAGTTCACCGTTGCTAATAATCCAAAGAGGGTTGTTGGCACCGGCATAAGCAAGGTGGTTGCCTTGGAGCATACAAAGTGCAATGTCCATTCCATCTTTGACTTCCTCCTCTGCATTTGCAAACTCTTCAATAACAAATGCCCGGGTTTTATCTAATATTTTTGCCGGCTGGTCTAATCCAAATTCGCTGATTGATCGATTGAGTGCATTGTGACACAAAACGGATACCATGGCTCCTGGTACCCCATGTCCAGTGCAATCCGCAGCTGCAAAAAAGATTTTATCGTCAACGTGTTCTATCCAATAAAAATCGCCGGCAATTATGTCTTTTGGTTTGTATAAGATAAATGACTTTTTTAGATATTCTTTGACAATATGTGACGGTGTTAGTAACGCATGTTGGATGTGTTGGGCGTATTCAATACTTTCGGTGATTTCTTTGTTTTTTGTTTCAATGATGTTTTTTTGAGCCAGAATTTCGATAGTTGATTGCATGAGTTGCTGTTCTATTATTTTGCGTCTTTCAATTTCCTTTTGCATGGATCTGTTCCAAAAGAGGATAATTCCCAATATGATTATTACGCTAAGGGAACTAAATCCAGCTATTCGCCACACATATATCATATTCACCCCATGTTCGTAATTGACAGAGACCCATTTGTTTATTATTTTTTGTTTTTCACCTTCCGAAATAGATTGTAATGATTTTTCAAGAATACTTAATAAGATTCCATTACCTTTTTTTACGGCCATTCTTAAATTCATGTCATATTCAGGCAGGTCAGTTGCAATCTGAAGGGAGTTGAATCCTTTGTAGTTCAGGTAGTGGCTGGCAATTGGCAGAGCCATGATAGTGGCGTCGACTTGTTTGGTGAGGACTAGCATTAGAGATTCTTCAGCATTGGTGGTGTAAATCCAATGTAGTTGAGGATGGGTCAGTTCCAACACTTCAGTAATTGTATATCCTTTGGGTAAGGCTAATGTGAGTTTTTCTAAGTCCTTTAATGAACCAATAAAGGAGCCATTCTTTGCATTGACTATGACATAAGGAAAGGATAGGTAGGTCGAAGTGAATGACATGTACTGCTGTTTCTGTTCGGTAAGCCCCAGAATAGGCAAAATATCAATTGTTTCATTATTTAAGGCCTCCAAAGAGCTTTGCCAAGTGAGCTTATGGTAAGGACAAAGGATTAACCCTGAATGTTCTTGAATCAGTTGGAGCATTTCTTCAACTATGCCATCATGTTCGCCTTTTTCATTAATAAATTGATACGGCCTCCAATCTGTATCATAGCCATAATAAAGGGTGTCCTGACGGGCAATGAAATTCAACTCACTGGTTGTGAAGTTCGGTGTACTTTGCGCTAGGACTTGCCAACTCGTATAGCAACTCCAAATAATCAGTATCAAGCTCGCAATAAATATTTTCATAGCAGGTGTTGGTCAAATGTTGTGGTTTTTAGTTGTTTACAACAAATAACCCAGCAAAATGGTTGCCTGTATTAGTATCAACTTTGGTGGATTAGGAAGGAAAAGCTTGCAATTGAAATTGGTATCTTTTGTTGAATACATGGTTGGAACGTGCGTCAGTCCCTATTAAATTGCAAGTGTTCAATCCTATTTATATAAGGGATTGAGCGTTTCTGTTCGGTCGCCTCCACAAAAAATGGCTTACTTGGAGGCATAGCCACCAAGTAAGCCCTCGTTGAAACTGCTGATTCCTGTCATTTTATGTGAAAAGCAGGAAGGCATAGAGCCTATGGTTCAATCTTATGATTTCATTGTTCAATATTGTGTTTATCCTGATTTATTACTTACTTTATTTTGATGATTTTTTCGTGATGGGAGATGTTATTTCCAGTTAGTTTCACCACATAAATGCCTACTGCCAGGTGGTTCGTGCCGATGGTAAAGGTTTGATGGCTATGGGTTACTTGCAGCATTTCCTGATGTACCAGCTTCCCCGCCATCGTGTAGATGGTTGCCATGAAATGGTCGCCAGGCTGGCCGTTTTGCATCTGTATGTTCAAGTAGCTCTCCACCGGGTTGGGATAGATGCTTACTTGATGTGCTTTTAACCCTTGTTTTATCACTCCTGTGGCTTCGGTTTTGGCTGGACCTCCCGGTTCTTTAATGGAGCCATTGACTGTGATGTCCTCATCGCCGCGCAGGCCGTCCACGAAATTCAAAGTGATTGTGTTGCCATTGATGACGGCCCCCGTTTGGTTGTCGTACATGAATTCATACCAATGGGGTTCGATGTTGTCGGGTGTCATGCCATATTTATAGTAGGTGTTTGTCGTTGCTGCATCATGCAAAGTCAAGCTGACAGTAACGGTTTCGCCAAGTTCAAGACCATCAATGGAAAAATCGAAAAAGCCCCAAGGGAACTCGGCGTCAGACGGTGTGTCAGCCGGCGATGGGTTGCTGGTTGCCATAACCAGAGATAGTTCAAGGCCTTCAGGTATTGCCAGGGTTACATATTTTTCGCCGTCGTAGGTATGGAAGGATGCCACATTGGCTTGCAGGTAATCCGGTACTCCGTCGTTGTTGCCATCAAAATTGTTGTCGTTGCCATCAGTTCCTTTTTCTCGGGTATCAATGATGCC
>JAGPIS010000065.1 GCA_018054835.1 Breznakibacter sp.
AGTTTTGAGCAAAAGCCTTATTTCCAGGCTGAAGAAGGATCCAATCAGGCACCTAAAGTAGAATTTTGATCATGCCAAAGAATTTTTTCAGCGATCAGCAACGCAAGCAGATTGAGGATGCCGTCCGTATGGCCGAGAAAAACACCTCCGGTGAGATACGGGTTCATTTGGAAAGCAAATGCCCCGGCGATGTGCTCGATAGGAGTGCCTATCTGTTTGGTAAATTGGGTATGCATAAAACGGAGCTCCGCAATGGGGTTCTGTTTTATCTGGCCATTGTGGACAAAAAGTTTGCGGTTATTGGCGATGCTGGTATCAACAGCAAAGTGCCCGCGAATTTTTGGGATGGCATCAAGGAAGATATGAAGGCCAAATTTCAAGAAGGGGATTTTGTTAATGGTTTTTCTGAGGGCATATTGCGCTGCGGCGAACAACTCAAAGCCCACTTCCCCTATCAGAAGGATGATGTGAACGAATTGCCCGACGAAATTTCATTTGGCAAATAAAGATATTCTTATGCGTAAATTATTATTGTTACTGTTTGTTTTCATAGGATTTGGCGTTTTGGGTCAGGTTATTCCAGAGCGTCCCAATCCACCACGGTTGGTCAATGACTTTGCAGGTCTTTTGTCGCCCGAGCAAATACAGGCCCTTGAAAATGACTTGGTTGAGTTTTATAATCTTACCAGCACACAAATTGCAGTGGTGGTGACACCCGACTTGGGCGGCACCTCAATCGATGATTTTGCTTTCAAACTAGGCGAAAAATGGGGGGTGGGTCACCAAGGCCGCAACAACGGCATTGTCATGATCATCAAGCCCAAAACCCGGGATTCGAAGGGTGAAGCCTTTGTTGCCACTGGCTACGGTTTGGAAGGTGTGGTGCCCGATGTGGTGGCACGTCGCATTGTGGACCATGAGATGATACCCCATTTTCGTTCCAATGATTATGCCTCAGGTATAGCAGCAGGTGTGGGAACGCTGAAACAGCTCACCCAGGGCGAGTTTACAGCCGAAGGGTATCTGAAGAAGACCAAAAGCAAAGCCACCGGGATTGGCGGCGGTGCTGGAATCTTTATTATATTGTTGATTATATTTATTATCAGCAAAGTGGGTTCTGCCCGTAAGTCGGCCATTGGACACGACTTGCCTTTTTGGGTTGCATTATCGATGTTGGGCAGTGCCAGCCGCAGCAACAGTGGCTCGTGGGGCAGTTTTAGTTCCGGATCGGGCGGCTTTGGTAGCAGCGGTGGAGGCTTCGGCGGTTTCGGCGGCGGAAGCTTTGGCGGCGGTGGAAGCGGCGGAAGCTGGTAAAACATATTTTAGACCCTGTCCCTCTAAGGCAGGGTTTTTTATTTGAACTGTTTCTGGTAGTTTTTTATCTTGAACTCAATGTCCTGTTTATACTCCCCAGTGTTGAGTTTGCGCGCCATGGCCAGATAGCGGCTAGCTTCCTGGTATTCCTTGGCGGCGATTTTTATCTCGGCACAAAACAGAGCCGCGTAGGGGCCGTAATATCGCGCATCCTTAGAGGCCAAACCGATGGCTCGGTTGTACCATTGGATGGCTGCTGCCCACTCTCCCTTTTTATGGGCTATGCGCCCTTTCCGGTATTGCTGTTCTATTTGCGCCTGCTGCATGTTGATGGGTTTGGAAACCCATTCTAGTGCCTTTTCGTAATCTCCATGGTCAAAATATAGCCTTGCCCTCAGCAACGTGGGTTGCCATTGGTTGAATAGGCGGCACTCCTCGATTGCCTGCCTGTCGATGGCGGTATTGGCCGGTTGCTTGCCCAGGCATTTGAGCGACCACTCGGCTGCCTCATCACCCTCGTTATTCAAGTAACAGATTCTGCTCATTTGAAGGTAAGCATCGTTACAAAAGGAGTCGCCACGGTATTGCCTTATGAATTGGGACATCTCTGCTTTTGATTCGTCAATATAGCCTGCATTCAACAATATCCGGGCATGTTGGTATTGCAAAAGCGGGAAACGGGTCAATGTGTTTTTGGGTACTGTTTGAAGTATTTCCAATGCTTTATGTCCATGACTTAGCCGGCTTAGGATGCCTGAATAGAGGAAATGGGTTAACGGTGGATTGTTCTCGGACAGGGTCTCTTCGAACAGTTCAACCAAATCTTCATTGTCCTGCTGGAAAAGCTGGTGGACATACAACAGGATTATTTTTGATTCGTCGGCCAGTCCGGGTGACAACATTTTGTCGTTGTAGGCTACCAGTTGCCTGATGCCCATGTAATAATCGCCTTTATAGCCGGCCAGGTTGCTGATGAAGCGGAGGTTGTCGGGTATGCGATCCCATAGGATGTTGAATATGCCGCGCAACTTCAGTTGCCACAGCGTGTTGGCATTGTTGGGTTCTATTTCGCGGAAAGCATTGTACGACCGGTAAAGGGCTATTGCTCCTTGGAAATGGTTGCCCCTGCTGAATTCCACCAGGCTTTTCTGAAGCAGCATGTTGCTGCTGAATACCAGGTGCCAGCCTGAAGGATCGGTCTGTAATGCTTCCATGGCTTGGCTGTGAGCCTTTATGAATGCTTCGTATTGTGCTTGGTTGTCGTTGGCCAGGTAGGCCAGAAAATGCTTGTATTGTTTCAGGTAGGGAAGGGCAAGGTGATCGTGTTCCTTTTTTTCGATGGATTGCAGGATGGTTTCTGCCTTGCCGAAATCATAATACAACATGGCTTCCAGCGCCTCGCAGCAGGGTTGGGGGAATTGTTTTCCGTTGGCTTTGCTGTGCCCTGCCAGGCAAAATAAAAGCATCAGTATTTGGATAAAGAGAGATCGCATTGAAGGAGGATTAGATGGTAAAAGTATAAAAATTACCCCTGAGCATTTCTATTACCCCTGTATTTTTTACACAAAAAGTGTGTGTCCCAAAAGCACATATCAGAATAGCGTAACTTTTAAACTGTAAACAATTATCCTTTACTCTACCCTAAAATTCACTAAGGGGAATTTTAGCCTCTCTTTTAGTGGAGGTTTGGAGGGGTGAAACGAAGCTAAAAATTCAAAATGTTAGTTTCATTATTTGCAGAAATACTTTTGGACACCTTCTTTATTTATGTTGCTTTTTTTAATGTTGTTAATTTGGCATAACTCGACCAATTGATTTCTTGTGTTAGTGGTTTGTATACTTGATTTTGTTTTTTTTAATGCCCTCGTTTACATGGTAGGTAAATGTATATACACCTTTGGCGAAAAGTATGAGTTTTGGTAAAATTGTTGTTTTGTTTAATAAAATTGTATGGTAATATATTGTGTTTGGATTTTATTTTGTTTCTTTGTTCAGAATTTTATAATCAAATATTGTTTATTTATGAAAAGAAATATTGGTTATTTTTTTTGTGTTTTGTTGTTTAGTTGTGCAAAGTCTTCGGATTTGTCAGAGGTTGAGCCTTCAATAATTGAAAGCTTGCAGGAATCTTATTCCAGGTTGTATTTTGAGAATGAGGTTTCGTTAGAGAGAGCGATAAGGGCAGGAGATCTTTATTGTGTGAATTCAAATAACAAATCTGCCTTAGGGAGAGATTTTGTTAGTTTGTTAAGTAATATGCCAAATAAAAATAGCTCTGAGGGTAAGAATATAACCTATTATGAAGCATTGGGATATGATTCTTTAGTGCCTAACCTAAAGTTTGCTGCATTATTATCACCACTTGGAGAATTAGTTGTTGGAGATGAAGTTATAAGAATTACTCCTAAAGGAACATATAGATTTGCATTAGTACACGAAAAAGAATTTTTAGACTTTTTCGGGGAAAATTCGGGTTTTGAAGGGGAGCATATTGCGAATGAAATGTATAGGATAAATGAAAATATTATTCTATATAAAACCTTTTTAATAGATTCTAGTTATATTACTATTTATGAGGATGATAATGATTATTTAATTGAGGAGGAGTTTAATCAAAAGAGTTCAAAAGTTGGTGGTATTCCTGAACCAGATTATAATACATTTAATAGTTATTCTGCTGATAGAAAAACGAAAGCTGGTAAGTTTATTCAGAAATTCATTGGTACAACTCAAGAACGCACAGTGAATTTTAATAGAAAAAGGAGACTTGAGGCATCCTTTTATAATTACAATTATGGTGTTTATTCTGAAATTGGAGTCAATGCTCATACAGACAAAAAAAACTGGATTGGTTGGAGTAAGACAGCAAGTGATGAATTAAGAGTTGGTTGGAGGCAAGTGACGCTTAAATGCAAAGTTCCTGATAGATATTTGGATGCGATGAAGGATTTAAATAACTTGGTGTATTTGCCGCCTCAATATATGTCAGTGAATGGTCAAAGAATTAATGTAGCTACATTGTTGATGCCTGATTTTTCAGCCACATTGAAGGATAAAATAATTGCTAACGGTTTTAAAGCTGCTTTTGATTTCTTGGACGATAAGTTATATGAAAAAACAGAATTAGAAAAGGCTGAAGCAGTTATTATTGCTGCAAGAACGGAACTTTATTTTTATCTGCCACCTAGCAGTACTGTGAAGTTTAATACTGAGAGATATACTCATGTTTTTAGTTCCGATTGGATGGATTTTGAAATTGGATGGAATAGTGAAACGGGGGTATTTTTTAATAATCTAAATCAAAAAAATTATAAAAATGTTGGTCCATATTTATCCTGTATCTGGTCTGCAATAAACGAGGATAAGTATTCTTTGTTAAACGGTGAAATATATTGTTGTGCGAGATTTGGAAATGTTTGGAGGGGAATAAAAATTGTGAAGAATTAAAAGGTGGTTTATATGAAATGTATTTTTGTATTACTAGTATTGATGTTGTTTTCTTTTTCTACTTTTTCTCAATGGGGTGGTGTTGCTGGATTTAATATGTCAACGATCACCGGTTCAAAGGGCTATAAGTACAAACCTTCGGTTCATGTGGGGTTGACTTATGATTACGAGTTGTCAAAGAAAATGTACTTTCACCCCGGACTTTTATTTACATCTACGGGTGCTGTCTTGAATAAAAATATGTATTTTGGAGGTGGACATGTGAAAATTTATGCAATAGAGCTTCCGCTTGTTTTTTCATTTAGACCAACTGTGGGGGAAGGTAAAAAGCTCCTTTTCGATTTTGGTTTTTACACCAGGTGTGGACTTTGGGGTAATAAGACTTACGACTATTATGATTTGCCAAAGGTTGATGAGAGTCCTTTTAATTCTTTTCGTCGTTTTGAATCAGGATTAAGCTTAGGTTTGGGGATTCAAAAAAATAAGTATAGTTGTTTGTTGGGTTTTCAGCAGGGATTCACTAATGCTGAGAAGTCGGAAGGTTTTTATCATCAATTGGTCAAATTGAGTTTGGGATATCGTTTTTGATTATATTAAGACAACAAGACTCTATACTGGTTATTTGAGTTTTGTTGTTTTCTGGTTCAATGCAGCGTAGATGGATAATGGTTGATATCTATTTTTTAATCGCTTTTTTATTTAGTGTTGATGAATTTTCGTGTTCTAAAATGTTTTATCCTCTTGATTGTTTGCTTGCAAACAGCTCATTCCCAATCTGATTTTTCGTTTGTGATTGGTGGGTTTTACAATGATAAACTTCAAAAACAAGATGTAGCCGGTATCGGATTGATAATGGGGCTGGATTACAGGTTCAGTCAATTTGTCAGTATGGAAATGAGAACCCGTTATGGGCTTTATGCTTTTGACGATGGCACAAAATTTACTACGAATAGGGATGGGTCATTGTCTTCTCCTGTGCGAAATGTTAACTCAAGAATCGAATATTTCTGGTTTTGTCCTAATATTGGTGTTGTGCCAAAGCTACATCTTTCTTTGGATGATTTTTTTGATGGGATTGAATTATTCCTTGAAAATGAATTCTCCTTAGGTCTCATTACCGGAAGTATCGAATACAATGGACAATCTTCAATTTCTAAAAAAATAAGAGAGCCCATTTTTTGCTACAATATTGGTTTAGGGATAGAACTGAGTGAAGAGTATAAATTACCATTCCAAGTTTCTTTTTCTTATTCAACATTGAACTTCAAAGATAATATATTAAAACACAAACCTGTAGGTTTTCAGGAGGATATTACTAATCAGGAGGTTCCCTTCTTGATAAATATATTGTTTAAAATCCCACTTAAACATAAAAAAAGTTCCTTGTAAGGTGTATTTACTTACGTTTAACTTAGTTGTGTTTGATCGGATGTTCTTAAAAGATCAAAAGGCTGCCACTTTGGACAGCCTTTTTTTGTGTATGGAATTTTCCTATGTTATTCAGCGTCGGGCATGCCCAATTCATCGTCCACTAGGATGCGTCCACAGTATTCACACACGATGATTTTTTTGCGTGAGCGGATGTCTAATTGGCGTTGTGGTGGGATCTTGTTGAAACAACCACCGCAGGCATCGCGCTGAACAGTAACAACAGCCAATCCGTTGCGCGCATTCTTGCGGATACGTTGGAAAGCCGACAGCAAACGTTCGTCGATCAACGTCTCTATTTCCGAGGCTTTTTCAGCCAATTTCTCCTCGTCGGATTTTGTTTCGTTGATGATCTCTTCCAACTCCGCTTTTTTAGCAGCCAAGTCGCCCTTGCGCTCTTCCACCAATTGTTTGGAGGCGTCGGCCAGCTCTTTTTTGGCTTTCATCTCCACGGTGAACTCACGGATGCGTTTTTCGGCCAACTCTTTTTCAAGGTTTTGGAATTCAATTTCTTTGGAGAGGGAATCGAATTCGCGGTTGTTGCGCACATTCGATTGTTGAGCTTCGTATTTCTTAATCAGAAGATCGGACTCTTTTATTTCATTCTTTTTGGCTAAAATGGAATCGCTTAGTTTCTTCACCTCTGCATCCATATTGTGCATGCGAGTCACCAGACCTTCTATTTCGTCTTCCAAATCCTGAACTTCAAGTGGTAGCTCGCCCCGCAAGGTGCGAATCTTGTCAATTGCCGAACCCACCTTTTGAAGGTCATAGAGTGCCTGAAGGCGTTCTTCTACCGACATCTCCTTTGCATTTGCCTTTGGATCAATTGTTGCCATTCTGCTAAAAATATTTTATAGGATTGGTATTTACTTTCGATAAACAGAGTGCAAAATTAGATAAATTTTTTGTAAGTAACTCACAAAAAAGTTCTTTAGTAAACTGTTCGCTCTCATAATGTCCGATGTCGGCGATAATCAGGCTTTTTTCGGCATCAAAAAACTGGTGGTACTTGAAATCGCCGGTGATGAACAGGTCGGCTCCGGAGGCAATTGCCCGCTTGAGCAGGAAGCTGCCGCTGCCACCGCAGAGTGCCACTTTTTTCACCGGGCGGCCCAAAAATGGTGTGTGCCTGATGTATTCAACGTTGAAGGTGCTCTTTAACCTGCCCAGGAAGGTCTGCGCATCTTGCTCATGTTCCAGTTCGCCAACGATGCCATAACCGGCTTGCGGCCATTGGTTTTCTATTGCCACCAGATCGTAAGCCACCTCCTCGTAGGGGTGTGCGGCCACCATTGATTTCACCACTGTCTTTGTTTTGAAGGCAGGCAGCACCACCTCTATTTTTACTTCTGCCTCCTGATGCACCTGTCCGGGATCGCCTACAAATGGGTTGGCCGTTTCGCCAGCTCTGAAAGTGCCGGTTCCGGTGCTGTTGAAACTGCAACAGTCATAATTCCCGATGACGCCAGCGCCTGCATCGAAAAGGGCTTTACGAACCTGCTCGGCATGAGTCGCCGGTACATAAACCATGAGTTTGACCAACTGTTTGGCTGCCGGATCCAAAACCTGGCAATTCACCAAGTCAAGTTTTTGAGCCATGCGGCCGCTAACGCCGTTCAACACTCTGTCGGCATTGGTGTGGGCCGAAAAGATGGCCAGGTTGTTTTTTATGGCTTTGACGATGAGGCGTTCCTGGTCGTTACGGCCATTCAGCCGTTTGATGCCATTGAGCATGATGGGGTGGTGCGATACAATTAGGTCGCAACCGTTGGCTAGGGCTTCGTCCACCACCTCCTCGGTGATGTCGATGGTGATCAGGGCTTTGCCAACCGGCTGGCCCATCTCCCCAATCAACAAACCCACGTTGTCGAAATCTTCGCAAAGTGCCGCCGGTGCAAAATTTTCAAAGACGCGCACCACATCGCTTACCCGGTATTGTTTTTCCATTTTATTCCAGATTGTCGCGCAACTCGGTCAAGAATCCTTTGATCTGTTGCAAACGCGTCACCACTTCAAAGTTGTTGACCGTATCTTCCTTGTTTTCTTTCAGTTTTTTACTGGCTCCGCTCAAGGTCATCCCCTTCTCTTTCACCAAGTGGAAAATCAGGTGGAAATTCTCAATATCCTTGGGGGTGAAGAGGCGGTTTCCTTTTTTGTTCTTATGGGGTTTGATGATGTCAAACTCCTTTTCCCAAAACCGGATCAGGGAGGTGTTGACTTTAAACATTTCTGCCACTTCACCAATGGTGTAATAAAGCTTTTCTATTTTCGTCTCTTTATACGGCATAGCACACAAAATTTTATTCCATATACAAACCTAACAGAATTTTGGTAATTCGCGGCCTGAATTGACCTATTTTTTGAATCAAAACATCAAACAATACCATTTATTGTCGTGTTTAGAAACATTTTAAGCTTGTTAAAACGGTAACGCGGAGGTGTTTTTCAGAGAATTGGCGATGGAAACCCCCACCAGACGGTCATGTCGGTCGGAGAACCCCCTGTGATAGACCATGATGGTGTAATCGTTTTCTGTTTGGCCGAAACTGTTTTCCAGGGGGATTACAGTGGCTTTCCCTTTCCCATGGGGAAACAGGGCATACTGGTAGTTGTAGAAGCCTTGCTTGAGCAGCAGGGTTGCTTCGTAGCAACTACTTTGCGGGTTGTATTTCATCTTGGACGATTCGTTGAATTGCCACTGCGTGAGCGCCCCCATGATGTAAATGTCGCCTTCCTGGAATGGTTGGCGCATGGGGAGTGAAAAATGGACATACACGTAGTCGGCTTCGGTGGTGGCATCACCCCCTTCTTTGCGCTCTAGGTAATACTTGCCGTTGAAATCCTCACGGTAGAGGTAGGTGATGTTGTCGCCCCAGGCATCGGGCTGGAGGATGAAGTGGTAGTAAGGATCGAAAAATTTCACTTCCCTGACTTGTTGAGGCCAGAAACGGGTGCTACGGACGTCGAGCCAGCGGAACTCGTTGCCCCCTTCAACGGCATTGTCGGTGGAGTAGTCGTAAACCAATTCGTTGTGGCGCACAAAAAGCGGTTTTAAGTGGGTGATGCGGTTGTCGAGCCGGCCGTTTTGCGTCACCACCACTTTGACCTCTGTTTGCGGGTTGCTGATGGCAAGCCCCGGGTGTTGCACGGCAAAGTCCACCTCCTGCATCATCTGGTAATCTTGCGATGAGGTGTATTTGATGCGGGGTACAATGGAGACCAGTGGTTCGTAAACATAGAAGGGCACCGACAGGATGGGGATCTGGCTGTTCGGCCCATCGTGGAAGCG
>JAGPIS010000230.1 GCA_018054835.1 Breznakibacter sp.
GTGCCGGCTCGGTGGTGAACCGGATGCAGGTGAAAATAGACTCAGCTGATCCTTACAACGAAGTGGGCGAGATTTTGGTGAAAGGCGAAAACACCATGCTGGGTTACTATAAAAATAGTGAAGCCACGGCCGAAATCTTCGATGCCGAAGGTTGGCTCCATACCGGTGACCTTGGCGTGATTGACGACCAGGACTTTATCTACATACGCGGAAGAAGCAAGAACATGATCCTGGGGGCTTCAGGGCAGAATATCTATCCCGAAGAGGTGGAGGCCATCCTCAATAGCCTCGATTATGTGCAGGAGAGCTTGGTGCGCGAGTCCGATGGCAAGCTGGAAGCACTCATCTATCCCGACTATGAACGGGCTGATAAGGAAGGCTTGGACGCTAACACCGTCGAAAGAAAGATTCAAGATATCAAGGGTAAGGCCAATGGTTTATTGCCTGCGTATATCAATATTTCTAAAGTCACACTTTTCCCCACCGAGTTTGAAAAGACGCCCAAGAAGAGCATCAAACGCTACATCTATATGAACAAATAAAAAAAGAGGGGCAACCCTCTTTTTTGTTAAAACTCTATCTTCTCCTCCTCGGGTGCTTCAATGGCCCTCAGCAGGAAGTCGTTAAGCGGGCGCAGGTTGCTGATGGCCGCTCTCAAGTCATTTTCGAACCCCTGTGCCATGCATTGCTCATCCGTAAAATTGCAGGTGGCGGTGTACGACTTGTATTTCAACAGTTCTATGGCCACATGGTCTTTGGGGAATCCCTTGGGTGCTGTTTTTAATTGGTCGGGCCACAGGTCACCAAAGGTTTTTTTGAACGATGGCTTTTCCAATATGGCCGACAGATCCTCGGGGAAAACAGCAATCTCGTTGCGCACTTTTTTCAGGACATCGGCCTGTGGACAGTAAATTCCCCCGCCAAAGAAGGTGGCTCCAGGTTCAAATTGGATGTAATAGCCTGGCAGGATGCTTTTTCGACCCCCTTGTGCCACGTAACAACCAAAATTTTGCTTGTAGGGTCGTTTATCGTTGCTGAAACGGATGTCGCGGTTGATCCGGAATATCGTTTCCTTAACGGTTGGCTTGCCTATTGTGGGGTCGATCTCTCCAATCATTTCGATAAAATTTGCCACAAAGTGTTCAAACTCCTGCCGGGCTTCCGTGTACCTTATTTTGTTGTCACTAAACCATTCGCGGTTGTTGTTGGCCGCAAGGGCTGCTAAAAAATCGAAAATTTTTTCTGATATCATTGAGTTTCTGAATTTCTTTTCTCAAATTTATAAAAAAGTGCGGAAGTAAACAATTTGTTTTTTGTTTGGGTGCTTGATGGTTGGCTGGCTGGATTTGATTACTTTTGTGCTCTATTTGTTAAAAATCGGCACTTTTGTCGATAATTAATGTTTCAATTTGTATATTAATTGAAAATTAATCGGCCTATTAATCCCCCATCTCTATCTTGGCATTAAAATCAATATCTAATTTATATATCTAAAATTATCGGGATATGATCAGATTTAATGGACGTAAAGCTTTGTGGGGCATGTTGATTGTGCTGCCTTGGATGCTTTTCTCAGGTTGTTCAAAGGAAAAAAAGAGTGAAATGCAGGATTTGGCTGCCTATGTGGATCCAATGATTGGGTCGGGCGGGCATGGTCATGTGTTTGTAGGTTCCAGCGTGCCTTTTGGCATGGTGCAGCTCGGCCCCACCAACCCTACGCAGGGATGGGACTGGTGTTCGGGCTACCATTATTCGGATTCCTTATTAATGGGTTTTACCCACACCCATTTAAGTGGAACTGGTATTGGCGACTTGTGCGACATCCTCTTTATGCCAGTTTCGGGCAGTTACGATGTTGACCAACCATCACAATATTATCAAAACTGGTCGGCCATTTATCGCCACGAAGATGAAGTAGTGGAGCCTGGCTTCTACTCTGTACAACTGAAAGATCCTGCTGTTCTGGCTCAGATGACAACTACCCAACGGGTAGGCTTCCATAAGTATCAATATTCTGGCGAAGGAAACTCATATATGATTGTTGATTTGATTGCCGGTACCGGTTGGGATCGTTTTATGGATGGCGCCATCAATCAGGTGGGCGAAAAAAGCATCGAAGGTTATCGCTTTTCCAAAGGTTGGGCCAACGACCAACGTTTGTTTTACCATACGGAGTTTTCCAAACCCATCAAGTCGATCCGTTTCATCAAGAACGATATCCTTAAAGAAAAATATGGCAAGGAGAACCAAACTGCCATCATTGAATTTGAAGGCAATGGCGAATTGATGGCCAAGACTGCCTTGTCGCCTACCAGCACGGCCTCGGCCAAAAAGAACCTCGACCAGGAATTGGCTCACTGGGATTTCAACCAGGTGAAACAAGACGCCCGCGCCTTGTGGAATAAGGAACTCAATAAAATTGTGGTTTCGTCCAAAGATGAAAAATTCCTTCGTACTTTTTATACGGCAGCTTTCCACACCATGATTGCCCCTTCGCTTTATAATAATGCTGATGGCAGTTTCCTGGGCACCGACAAGGTGGAGTACCCCGGGCGTGGTTTCGACAACTATTCCGTTTTCTCATTGTGGGATACCTACCGCGCAGCTCATCCGCTTTTCACCATCACTCAGCCCGAGCGCATCAACGACATGGTTCAAACCATGCTTACTATTTACCAACACCAGGGCAAACTGCCCGTGTGGCATTTGATGGGCTGCGAAACCAACACCATGGTGGGCTACCATGCCGTGCCCGTGATTGTGGATGCCTTCTTAAAAGGATACACCAACTACGATGTCAACCTGGCTTATGAGGCGGTGAAAGCTTCGGCCATGAACGATGAGTTTGGCGTCTCTTACGTTAAAGAGCTTGGTTTTATTCCAGCCGAAAAAGAAATTGAAA
>JAGPIS010000231.1 GCA_018054835.1 Breznakibacter sp.
CCGATTATGAGCATGGTTACAATCTATTTTATTATTTTTGCTTATATTTTATCGAAGACAAAATAACAAAAATTGCAGCAATGATAAAACATATTGTACTCTTTCAGATGAAAGCTTTTTCGACTGAGGAAGAAAAACAGGAAAAATTAAAGGGACTGAAGCGCGGTTTGGAAGGATTGATGGGCAAAATACCAGGTTTGCTCTCCATCGAGGTTGGCCTCAATATCAACCCGGCCGAGCAATACGATTTGGCGCTCACAACCACTTTCGGCTCCATGACGGACCTGCATGCCTATGCCATCCATCCCGAACACATGGCGGTAGCTGTTAAAATCAGAGAAGTGCTCGAGAAGAGAGCATGCGTCGATTTTGAATATTAAAAAGAGTGCCTGGTTTCAAAGAAGAGACCAGGCACCCTATTTTTTCATTACAAGGAATCGGAATAGACGGCTGCCGGAAACTTCCGCAGGTTGTACTGGGAAGCCATCACTTCGCCGTAGGCACCGGCCGTACGGATGGCAATCATATCGCCCCGCCGGGTTGCTGGAAGCTCAACGGCTTTGCCGAAGCAGTCGGATGACTCACAAATAGGCCCCACCACATCATACTTCTGCGAAGTCTGCTGCGACGAGATATTTTCTATTTTATGATAGGCTTGATAAAGAGCAGGACGGATCAAATCGTTCATGCCGGCATCGATGATAGCAAAATTGGTGTTCACCCCCTCCTTGATGTATAGCACGCGTGCCATCAAAGAACCGCACTGCGCCACCACAGCACGTCCCAATTCGAAGTGCAACTCCTGCCCAGGCATCAAATCAACAAAATTGTTGAAAAGGCTGAAATAGGCTGCAAAATCAGGGATTGGAATCCCATCGGGATTGTGGTAATCGACACCCAAACCGCCACCTACATTGACGATTTTTGGCAACAGTTGATGGTCCACAAACCATTTTTGCAGTTCGTTCACCCGTATGCACAACTCCTGGAAAGTATGCAGGTCGGTGATTTGAGAACCAATATGGAAATGGATGCCATGGAAATGGATATTTTCAAGGGTGCGCATCACCTCCACCACTTTTTCCAAATCCCAGATGTTGATCCCGAATTTATTTTCTTCCAAACCGGTGGTGATGTAATGGTGCGTATTGGCATTCACATTAGGGTTGATACGCAGAGCCACATTGGCTTTCACGCCCTTCACTCCGGCCAATTCGTTGATGATCTCCAATTCGGGGATCGACTCCACATTGAAACAGGATATTTTATGATCCAGGCCGATATTGATTTCCCAATCGGATTTCCCCACACCGGCAAAGACAATACCACCTTTAGAAAAGCCCATTTCGTAAGCTTTCTGCACTTCATAACCGCTCACGCAATCGGCGCCAAAGCCGGCTTTGCAAATCTCATCCAGGATTCGGTCGTTGGCATTGGCTTTTACCGCATAATGGACATGGAAATTGTATTTGGCCGATTCGTGCGCGATAACCGACAACGTCTTACGAAGCAAATCAATATCGTAATAATAAAAAGGGGTGTGAAGACCGGAAAACCGGTCTTCGTTGAATATCGTTTTCATTTTCTATTGTCGGATAAAAGAGTTTGGAACAGGACACAAAAAACGCTCCAAAATCATGAATTAAAACAGCTTGGCACTCAGCGCCCTCAAAGCATCTACCTTATCTTTGGCGCTAACCAGCAATGAAACATTGAAGTTACTGCCGCCATAGGAGATCATTCGGATGGGAATCTCTTTCAATGCCTCAAATATTTTGTTGGCATACCCCTTGTTGCAGGCCACCAAGTCGCCCACCACGCAAACGATCACCTGGTCGCGATCCACCTCCACGGTGCCATATTTTTTCAGGTCGTCGATGATTTCCTCCAGATGGCGGTCGTTGTCGATGGTGACGGAGACGCCCACTTCGGAAGTGGTGATCATGTCGATGGGCGTTTTATAGCTCTCGAAAATCTCAAACACCTTCCGCAGGAAGCCATAAGTTAGCAGCATACGTCCCGATTTGATTTTGATGGCCGTAATACCGTCCTTGGCCGCCACAGCAGTGATGCGGTTTTTACATTGATGGGATGAGATCAGAGTCCCATGTGCTTTGGGTTCCATAGTATTGAGCAAACGAACTGGAATATTATTCAATTTGGCAGGCAACACACTGGTTGGATGCAATATTTTGGCACCAAAATATGCCAACTCGGCCGCTTCATCAAAGGAGAGGTCGGAGATGGATTTGGTATTTTCTACGTAACGCGGGTCGTTGTTGTGCATGCCGTCGATGTCGGTCCAGATTTGAATCTCGGTAGCCAGTATGGCAGCACCAATCAACGAGGCACTATAATCGCTGCCACCGCGTTGAAGATTGTCCACCTCGCCAAAGGCATTTCGGCAGATGTATCCTTGGGTAATGAAGATTTCCGCATCGGGATACTCTTCTATCATCCGGTTGAGATTATCCTTGATATAGGGAGCATCGGGCTCGTTGTTCTTATCGATGCGCATGTAATCGAGCGAAGGCAGCAACACCGAACGGTGACCTCTCTCCTGAAGCAGGTAGTTGAACATGGCTGTTGAAATCAACTCTCCCTGAGCCAGGATGGCCTTTTCCTCAAAAACCGTAAAAAGGTCTTTGGTGAAAGATTTGATATACTCAAAATGATTGCGGATCAACTCCACGCCTTTGGAACGGAACTCTTCGGTGGCATAAAGCTCGTTCACCTCATGGAAATAGGTGCGCTCCAGTTTATTGATCACCTCATTGGCTCCATCGTGATTCTTCTTGTAGAGATAGTTGGCGATCTCCACCAACGCATTGGTGGTTCCAGCCATGGCCGACAACACCACAATTTTCTTTTGACCATCCCAAACAAGAT
>JAGPIS010000232.1 GCA_018054835.1 Breznakibacter sp.
TGGCCAACTGGAACTTGTTGCCCGATGGGTGCACATAAGTTTTGTCGGGTGATAAACGAAGCTTGTATTCTTTCTCGTTCACCTTCCAAGTGATCTGGCACTTGTCTATTTCAATATTGGCATATTCAGGGATGTAAACGATCTCAGGGAAGTTTTTGTCAACCGCATAGTTGCCTTCCATCACCTGGATGTTCTCTTTCAACAGATTTTTAACATCCTCGAAGCAAAACTCTTCTTTCAGTTTTTTCGAGAAATCAATACCGTAAACGTTGTCGCTCATAATTCCCCGTGGGAATGCAATGGCGCCTCCGGCATGCTCTTCCTCCACCAATCCGTAGAGGTTGGCCGAGTAAGTGATTTGTGTTTTGATCTCTTTTTTAGAGTAACCGTAGTAGTTGTCGGCAATCAACGTCACCACCACGCCACGGTCGTCGCGGCAGGTCAATTTGAATGGAACGCCATTGTTGTAGCATTCGTTTTCATCCTTCCAGCACATACCATCTTTGCGTTGACGCTCGGTGGCTTCATCGTAATGTGGCAGACCGAGGTCTTTCTTGCGCATCTCGGTGAGTTGGGGAGCCAATATGATGCACCCGGTGTGGCCGGTCCAGTGTTCGGTATCCAATGCGGCATCGTTAACGGCCAGGTTGTGGTCGCCGGCATTGCCAAAGATGGATTCCACAAAATCGAGGTTGCTGATCAGGCTGCCTGGTGCAAAGAAACGGATCTCCATGCTTTTGTGGGGGATCACACCTTTCACCTCGGGGCAAACAATTGGGCGCAACAGCAATGAAGCCATCACTTTGGCCTTCTCTTCCTGGGTGGAGGTGAAAGGTAACAGCCTAAGTTCCTCCGAAGGATTCAAGGCCGCTTTCAATAAATTGGCAAATGCAACCCTTGGTACTTCTTTTTTGTCCAATGGCACAGGTAATCCGCCATCAACAATGTGGAATGTCCCTTTGGTGGTCCGCTTGTCGTTGGCTGGGTTGTTGAGGATGCCTTGCTTGATGCGGTAGGAGGTGACGTATTTGCTTTTGAACATCTTTCCATCCGGTGGCAAGCTCATCTCGCGCGCCAATCCCTTTTGGTTGAGCACAAAGGTGTCGTTGGGCAAGCGGATGGGTTCATCCATTTTAACATCTTTCAGATACTCCTCTAAAAATGTCTGTATTCTTGTATCGGCTGGCGATAGGTGGTGCGAAAGCAAACGTGACTTCTCCCTGAAGCTGTTGATTAAATCTTCAGTCAATGATAAAAACCGGGCATTCGAAAATTTGGTGCCGGCATCGGTGTTGTCGTAATACAACGGCTGACCCAGTGCCGCAAGCTGCAGGTTGATATATTGAATCATATCCTTCCTGTCCTTCTTGCTCATCTTCAAATTCTTCATAATCTCATTTTTCATTGGCATAATAGTTTAATTTTACCAAGTAACAAAAATAGCTTTTTTTGCATCATTTTAAAGTGAAATGATGCTTGATGGTTGCTTTTTATTAGTTAAAGAACCTTTATTGCCGATTCCACATGTGTCAAGTTACTTAAATTAAAACAATGTAGGGCATAATTTGTTCCGAAATGGTTTTATTTGGCACTGGGCAATAAAAAAGCTGCCAGAGCGTAACTTCTGGCAGCTTGAAGATGTTTGTATCGTGTTGTTTTTATTTTTTGAAATGGGCATCAATCTTGTTGAGTAGCTCATCGTCTTTATCTAGGCTGTATTCCCAGAACATGGCGCCCCCCAATCCTTTTTCATCCATGTACTTGAGTTTCAATTCCAGAGATTGCGTATCCTCGTAAGAGATGAAGGTGGCAGAGTCCTGACTCCACAAGTAAGGTGCCTGGGCCGATTCGTCCCAAAAGCGCTCGAAGCCTTTGCCCATATAATTGTCAACAATAATATGGTAATCTATGATGGTGCCCACCGATTGTGCCGGTTGGTATAAGCCGTTGTTTTGTGCGGTTACGCCTGTCCACATACGTCCATAGAAGGGGATGCCCAAAACCACTTTGTGTGCCGGAACGCCGGCATTGATATGGCCATCCACGGCGGCATAAATGTCGCGCGATGCCTCCGTTGTGTGTTTGGATGGACTCAGGTTGGCATGGTGTCCCGTGGTGTAGTCCAGACCGCTGTAGAGGTCGTAGGTCATGATGTTGATGAAATCCAGGTGTTTTTGGGCTTCACCCAGTTCCGTATGGTCGATGTAAGCTTGGTTGGCGCCCGAGGCGATGGTGAGCAGGAAGTGCTGGTCGGCCGATTGCGGCAGGGCGTCCAATTGTTGACGGATCTCTTTCAACAGCAGCGTGAAGTTCTGTTTGTCCTCGGCACGGAAGATGTTGTCTTCGCCTATCTGTCCCGGGTATTCCCAGTCCAGATCCAAACCATCCAAACGGTGTGTCAGCATCATTTCAATGGCGCTTTTGGCAAAGCGGGCACGGGTCGAATCGGTGAGTGCCGCATCCGAAAACTGGTCGGACCAAACCCAGCCGCCAATGGAGACAAGGATTTTCAAGTCGGGGTTCTGAGCCTTTTTGGCCACCAATTGAGCCAGGTTCGCCGAGTCGGTTTCCAACTCAAAAACTACTTCTCCGTCGCGGATGTTGGCGAAGGCATAGTTGATGTGCGTCAGCTTGGTGGCATCCACGCGGTCCATGCTCATGCCGGTCCAGCCGGCCACATAACCAACAACAATGTTGCCCGTTGGTTGCTTCTGTTTCTGCACTTGGCATTGGGTGAAACCCAAAACTGCTATCACCGATAGCACTAAACAGAATAGGGTGCTTTTTTTGTTCTTCATGGTCGGTAATCATTTTGCGCTCATAATGAGCTTAATTCATAACTTGATATTTCTAAGCAAATATTAGAAAAAAATACCG